>NZ_JBHSPA010000028.1:0-65921 GCF_042656245.1 Nonomuraea insulae | reverse complement strand
AGGCCGAGCGCGCCACGTAGCGCCTCGGCCTGCTGCGGCGGCAGCGCCTCCACCCGGTCAAGGACCGGGCGCAGCAGCAGATGCAGGGCAGCGAAAGGCAGGTCGGCCTCGGACTCCACACCGTTCACCCGGAGAACGCGCGCCTGCGCCTTCGCCGCGGCGTACTCCAGGAGAGCCGACTTGCCGATGCCCGCCTCACCACGCACGACCAGGGCACCGGAGCGGCCCTCCAGCAACTCGCCGATGACGGACTGCACCGCCTCACGCCCATACAACATGGCACTCCAACAACGCGTGTCCCGTCATGACGTGTGAAACGTGGCACTGCTCCACCACGGTGGTGGGGGAGTCGGGGCAGGTGATGCCGAGGCGCGCCTCAGGGGCGCCGGCGAGGGCCGTGACCGGATTCCAGCCGGTGTTCATGCCCCTGGCCGCCGGCTGGTGAGTGCACATGCGCGGCATCGCCAGCCAGAAGGACGCAGCCATATCGGCAATTGTGGACCATCCGGGCGTTGAACCGGTAGAGCGACAACCAGGTCGCCTCACTCAGCGCCGAGACAGCGAGGTCGCGCGGACCACGAGCTCGGGATCGAAGCGCCCCTCCGTGTCCTTCTCCTCCTCCAGCCCGAGCAGGATCCGGACGGCGCTGGCGCCGAGCGTCGCCGAGGGGTGCCGGATGGTCGTGAGCGGCACGATGGCGAAATCCGCGAACTCTATGTCGTCGTAGCCGACCAGTGACAGATCCTCCGGCACCCGGACCCCGGCCGTGATGAGCCCGTGCAGGAGGCCGAGCGCGAGCAGGTCGTTGCCGGCCAAGATCCCGTCGGGCAGGCTCGGTGCCGACCGCCCGGCCAGTGTCCGCGCGACCGCCTCCCCGACCTTCGCCGTCTGCACCTCCACGCGGATCAACTCGAGCGAGGCCGGCGTCGGGGACAAGCGCGTCTGCCGACACTCGGCGCCGTGATGCGAGCCCGCAGGTGGGCAGTGTCGGTAACCCACGTGGGCCGATCACTTCGAGCAAGAGGGAGTCGATCGCCCGGCTCGCTGGCCAAGATCACGCCATGGACCGCGGCCGAAGCCGGCAGCGCGCGCAGCATCGCGCCAAACGCGATGGCCGCGGTCTCGTCACCGGCGAACAGGTGGTACGGCGCGTCTCCGCGCAGCGCGAGCCTGCCCTCCGGACCCAAGAAGGCGGCGGTGTCGCCGATACGCACCCGGCGCGACCACAACGCTCCCGGCCCGGCGGCGGTGTGGTCGAGCAGGCACACGTCGAGACGGCCCTGTGGCGAGTAATCCCAGATCGAGTAGGTGCGCAGGAATCCCCGCAGCCACGAGCGAGGCTGGCGAGGATCGCCGACCCGCAGCCGGATGTGCGTGCCGGGCACCCAGCCAAGCTCACGCAGCTGTGGCCCGGAGATACAGATGCGACGCATGCGCTCGGCGATTGGCTCGATCTGCGTCACAGTCCCGTGCCGGAACACGTTCAGCACGGCAACTCCCACCGTTCACCGGTCGGCAAGCCGGTTACGAGCAGGTCCGGGTCGGCCGGCCGCGCCGCATCCGAGGCGGTGCCGTTGGCGCGGAACAGCCGCGAGAGCGGGTCGTGCCCGTGGGCGTCGTGCACCGGGACCAGCACCCGCGCACCAAGTACGGACGATCCGGCAACGGCCTGCGCCGGACCCATCACCAGGCGTGGGCCGAACAGCGGGCGCAACCCATTGACCGGCAGAGCGAGGTCTACCGGTGGCTGCTCAACGCGGTACCGCTCCAAGAGCCTGTCGTGGCCGTCGCACAGATGACGCGCAGCCGATCGATTGCGCTGTGATCAGGGCCGAGAGGATCTCCGCGAGAAGCAGCGGATCATTTATCTGCTGGTCACGAACGGCCTGGTCGGCGAGACGAGCTCACTTGGACAAGGCTTGACCTGCCATGCGGCTACCACTGATCAGCGACGCCGAGCAGACCTTCCGGCTTGATCTTCGCATGGTCATCTCTGGGGTCTGGGCTGACGGTGACTGTCTAAATGATCTACCGCGATACACGGTCCGTACACAAGAGCAACCACCGAGCAACCAACCATGATCCACAACGAGATTCGAGGCCGTGGCGAACCGAGAGTAGGGCGGGTGGGACTTGAACCCACGACCCACGGAATATGAGTCGGTTACCTGGGTGTCATTCAGTGCCCTGGAGCGTTGTTTTCCTGCGCGTCTGGCCTGGTCGGTGTGGGCGACCAGATGGATGGCGGTGCGGCCTGTCGGTCTTTTCCTGGTCAGGAATCCGGGATCGGCGCCGCCCGCCGGTCCTCCTCCAGGTCGGGGAGCAGGACGGTGCTCTCCTGCTCCCGGGGATCGGTGCGGGCCAGGACGACTTCGGCGGGCTCGGTCTGGCTGAGGTTGATCGGCATGTGTGGCATGCTCGCGGGGATGTAGATGAACTCCCCCTCGTGCGCCTCGGCGAACTCGCGCAGACCCTCGCCGTACCAGGCGCCGACCTTGCCTTTAATCACATAGATGGCGGTCTCGTGGTGGTTGTGCTTGTGTGCCTTGCCGCTGCCGCCTGGGGGGATCGTCTGCAGGTGCATGCAGATGTTGTGTGCACCCACGGTCTCGGCCGCGATGCCCGCGAAGAATTGTAGATGCTGCTTGCCCTCGTACATCAGGGCCGAGCGGACGACATGGATTCTGTCGTTGCCGTGGTTGGAGTTGCCGGGAATGCGCCCCATGATCTTCTCCTTTGCTGTCGTGTGTCTCGTCTGGCCCGTCATGTTCAGATTCGGCCGAACAGGAGGTTGCCGGGCGCGCCCGGATCGTCGCTGGTGTAGTACTGGCGTTGGGCGGCCTGAAGCTCCCGCAGGTCGAGCGTGCCGCTGCCGTCCTTGTCCAGCGCCTCGAAGGCGGCGCGGCGCTCGGGCTCCGGCAACCGGTCGACGCCGGGGACGCGTTGGAACTCCGGGTAAGAGATCAGCCCGTCACCGCTGGTGTCGCACACCGCGATCACGGCCTCGGCGACGCGGCCGAAGGTAACGTCGTAGCCGTGGGCGCGAAAGTCAGCGCTGGACAGGTAGGCGGTGAACTCAGCCGGGGTCAGGCGCCCGTCGCGGTCGTCGTCGGCCGCGTGGATCAGGGCGTTCCACAGGCCGGCGTAGGCGGCGCGTACCGCCCGGCCTCTGGGTGAGTCCTCGGGAACGTCGAAGGTATCCAGGAAGGCCTGGGCGGTCGCCTCGAAGTCCTCCTTCTCCAACTGGCCGTCGCCGTTGGCGTCGAACAGGTCGAAGCGCCTGCGGAACTTCTGGGCGAGGTACTCGGTGGAGTTGGTCACCATGGTTGCCTCCATGCGGGGGAGCGGCGGTGCCGGGCGAGGGCGCCGCTGATATGAACGGAATTCCAAGTACAGCGAAAACTACTCTCTGTACTTGGAATTTAACATGGAGTTACCGTTGTGGGAATGGCCGTCGCCTGGGAGACCTGGGGGAGATCCTTCCCGAAGTCGGCATCAGGCCGGTGCTCATCGGTATTCGGATGCCGCGAATGAACTCGATCATGGAGCGATGGGTGCAGTCGTGCCGCCGCGAACTCCTCGACCGCTGCCTCCTACGGAACGAACGCCATCTGCGGCACGCCCTGCGTGAGTACGACAGTTTCTTCAACCCATCAAGCCCTGGACCAGGTTGCCCGTTGCGCACCGCTGCCGATCCGATCACGTATCCCGGGCGAATCATCGACCTGAATGTGCACCGACGAGACCGGCTCGGAGGAGTACTCACATGCCGTTTGGACCTGCATAGATGGAATTATCGGCAGGCGCAGGGTTCCTGATGGCCGGCACCCAGCTCGGCGGCTTCAAGCATCGGGTGCATCTGAAGTTCGACGCCAGTTCGCTGACCGGCAGCACGGTCACCGACGCCAGGCGCCGCCAACCACGGTCTGGTGCTCAAGTCGCCCGGCGAGGCCAACGTCAAGAACTTCCGCGTGTACACCGCGGCGGAGAACACCGAAGGCTTCGCCATCCCGCCGCTGCTGGTGGCCACCAGCAGCGGGCCAGCGTCGGCACCGACGGTTTCCGGACCGGCCATCACACCGGCACAGGCCGTGAACGGCACCACGGTGACCAGTTCGCTCACTCCGCAACTGGCGGCGACCCTCGCTGACACCGTCGGCGGGAACCTGACCGGCGAGTTCAGGTCGAGCACGACCCGGCCGCGACCGGGCAGGGCACCGGCCAGATCTGGGCGGGAGGCGTACACAACGTCGCCTCCGGTAGCCAGGCAAGCCTCACCGTCCCCGAGGGAAAGCTGACCGACGGGTGGAAGGTCCGCTGGCGTGCCCGCGCCGTCAGCGCCGACTCGGCCTCGGCCTGGTCGGACTGGCAGCAGGTCACCATAGACGTCACCCACCCCGGTGAGGAACCCCTCGCCCAGACTGCCAGGCCGGTGATCCGGGCAGCGCCCGGCCAGAGCCAGAGCCATCAACTCCAGGAGCCGGCGCAGCAGCTGCGTGCGGCGGACATATCGCTGGGTGAGACAGGGCACGGGCTCGGCGAACGTCCGGACTGAGCGTGTCGGGGCTGGCAGGTCAGGCGACGGACCGTGAGCGCGATCAGGACTGGGCGGCCCCCAGCGTTGAGGGTCCTGTCCGCGCCAGTCCAAGAGGCACTTTTCGGGTGAAGGACAGGTCGGTATGCCGAGGTCGCCGTGTCGTCGGACGGATCGGGGGTTAATCAGATTGGTGACGTTGGGGCGGGGGCGTGATCAGTGTTGTGAGCCTGTTTGCCAGGGGCCGGATCCCGATTGAGGTGATATCCAGGACGGATATCTGTGTTCCGAGGTGCCGGCGAATCCCGCTGGTCAGTTCCACGGCCATCAGCGAATCAATGCCGAGTTGCCCCAATGGGGTGTCCGCGTCGATCAGGTCTGGGGGGAGGCGGATGATATCCGCGATGATCTTGGTGAGCGCCGCGTTGACCGCTGCTTCGACCTCTTCGCCGGTTCCTTGGCTGAGGACCGCACGAAGCTCGTCTTCGCGGTCGTTCGCGAGCGGGTCGGCATGTGGCGTGGACATTACCGGAGAGAAGCGTGAACTGGTCGCCAGGGCGGGGAAGAGTTTACGCATTCGCCCCCAGTCGATCTTGGCCACGGCGGTCACCTCGGCGTTCTGGGCAATCAGGTCCCCGGTCGCCTCCAGTGCGTCGGCAGAGTCCACCGGCGGCAGATGCCAGCTCATCTGTTTGGCGAGAGCCGGGTTTCTTGCCACGTTGCCGGCTCCTGCGATGTGCCCGAGAACGATGGTGAGGCCGGGCAGACCGACGGCTCGCCTGGCCCTGGTAAGGGCTTCCAAGTACAGGTTGGCGGCGTTGTAGTTCGCCTGCTTGACGTTGCCGATCATTCCCATGACTGAGGAGAACGTGATGAAGTGGTCGAGCTGGTGGTCGCGGGTGAGGTGATGGAGGATTTGCGCCCCGAGTATTTTGGGGGCCAGGACCTTCTGAAATCGCTCCGGAGTGAGCTCGATGACCGGCGCGTCGTCGAGCACCATGGCGGCATGTACGACCCCACGGAGTGGATGACCGCCACGATCGATCTGGTGGAGCACGGCCCGCATGGAATCGGCGTCCGTCACGTCTGCCGCGTACGGCGTGGCGTGTGCGCCCAGCCTTTCCAGTTCGCTCAGCGTGCGCTCGGCCTCTGGTGAGTCGGCGCCGCGGCGGCCGACGAGCGCGAGATGGCGGGCCCCCTGACCAGCCAGCCATACGGCGGTGGCCGCCCCGAATCCGCCGAGGCCGCCAGTGATCAGGTAGGTCGCGTCGGGATCGAGGCTCCAAGCGGTCTCCGTCGAGGGATCGTGCTCGTCGAAGGTGACCACTACTTTGCCTACGTGCCGAGAGTGGCGGAGCAGGTCGAACGCTTCGGTCATCCGCCTGGCGGGGTAGCTGCGGAATGGCAGGGGTTGGTAGGTTCCGGCCTCAATCCTTTCCATGACCTGGAGATGCTCGATCCGGTCACGCTCGGTGCCGGCCAGGGTGAACAACTCGACGCAGCATAGGCTCGTGTTCGCGGCGATGGTTCGTAGCGGTAGATTCCGGTCGCGATAGATGTCGTATTTGCCGAGTTCGATGAAACGGCCGTTCGGGCGCAGGAGTTCCATACCCCT
Organism: Nonomuraea insulae; assembly: GCF_042656245.1. NCBI lineage: Bacteria > Bacillati > Actinomycetota > Actinomycetes > Streptosporangiales > Streptosporangiaceae > Nonomuraea > Nonomuraea insulae. The sequence goes on along the minus strand of NZ_JBHSPA010000028.1, from coordinate 59,772 downwards.
GGGAATCGCTTCGCCCGAGAGCGAGTTGAGGACGACGTCCACGCCTGTGCCACCGGTGATGGCGCGGATCTCTTCGGCGAAGGCGGGGCTGCGCGAGTCTATGACGTGCTGAAGACCCATTGTGCGCAGGAAGTCCCGCTTGTGTGCCGTGCCCGCCGTGGCGATGACCTCGGCGCCGACCGATCGCGCGAACTGCACTGCGGCAAGGCCGACACCCCCGGCTGCTCCGTGGATCAGAATGGTCTCGCCGGCCGCCAGCTGGGCCCGGTGCAGCAGTGCGTGATGCACGGTGCGGAACGCGACCAGCATGGTGGCCGCTTGGGGGAAGCCGAGGTGGTCGGGGAGGCGGCCGGTGCGGTGGGCTTTCGCCCGTACCCACGAGGCGAGAGCCCCGCCGGACACCATGGTGACGACGCGGTCGCCGGGAGCGAACGCAGCGATCTGCGAGCCCACGGCGGCCACCACTCCCGCACACTCGAGGCCGAGGTCGCTGTCGCGCTCGCCCATGGCGAGCCGTTCCGCGTCAAGCGCTTCCTGGGGGAGCTCTCCGGCCGCGGCGAGCACGTCACGGTAGTTGAGGCCCGCTGCGCGGACCGCGATGATCAACTCGTCGGGTCCTGGCTCAGGCGGTGGACCGGCCGGCACCCATTGGTGGCCCTTGTCGCTCCGCTCGACACGGAGCCCGGCCGTGCCAGAAGGATCGGTCGCTGTGCACTCGATCACCCGTGGGACGAATCGTCCCCTGCGGGTCAGGACGGTCTCTTCGTCCTGGCCATGTGTGGCGAGCAGCTCGCGGGCGAGGCGCCTGGCGTCGCTTGATGTGTCGCCCCCTCGCTCCAGACTGATGCGCCGAATCTTCAGCTGGGGAAGTTCGTTGTTGAGCGACCGGGTCAGTCCCCAGATGGCCGCGTTACCTGGAGTGTCGGGTGGTTCGGGTGCCGGATGGACGCCGCTGGGCCCGGTGACCACACACAGTCGAGGTGTGGCATGCGGTTCGAGATCGGCGCAGGCGGAGGCCAGTGCCTGTGCGATCGCCGCGTGACCGATCGTCGCGGAGAGAAGGTCCTGGCCGGTACCGACCGCGTCACCCAGGAGGAGCACTACCGATCGTGCTCCGCCGGCCAGGGCGCCGGTCCAGTCCGCGGGCACCGCGCTCGCCGCGGTGACGTCAGGCGGCGTCCCTGTGGCCGTCGCCAGAGCGTCTCGCAGTTCCAGGGTGAACCGGTCCGTCGGCCGGTCGGCTGCGATGAGCCACGATTGCGATGTCGCTTCGGCCATCGCGTCGGAGCCATCGCTTCCGCCGGCGCGGATCGGGCAGCGGGTGAGCAGAACGGTCGATCCCCAGCGCTGCGGGCCGATGGCGGTATCGCGGTAGCCGCAAGACGACAGCACTTCCAGCCAACGGGTGGGCGACAGGAGCGGTGAACCGGTCCGCAAGGGCTGGTCGTTGAAGGCCCACCAGCCATCGAGTAGCCCGAAGATCGGGGTGATCAAGTCTGAGTCGCCGCACTCGAGGCTGAGCAGCAGCCCGTCCTCTGCGGCCAGTACGGCGACATTTCGCAGGGTCTGAGCCAGATCCTGGGACGTATGCAGGCTGTGGGCGGCAACGATGATGTCAAAGGAGCCGTGGTCCAGGCCCTGGCTGATCGGGTCGAGGTCGAGGTCGAACCTGCGATACTCGACAAAGTCGAACTCGGAGAGGCGGGCTGCCGTCGGCGCCATGATCGCCTCAGAGACGTCGGTGCACAGGTACTGCGTCCGGTCGGCCGGCAGCACTGGCAGAAGCGCCGCTGTGAGCCCGCCCGTGCCTGCCCCTACCTCCAGCACGCGCAGCGCCCGGTCGGCGGGCCAGCGGTCGACCACCGCACGCATCACGTCGCGGGCAACGCTGTTGTGTGTGAGAGCCAGCGGATTACTGTCGTAGTACGCCTCCAGGATGTGGGATGCACTACCCCGGACGACGAGATCGAGCGGGTCGACGGAGCCGTCGAGCGCCTCAGCCAGATGCCGGCCGCAGGCGGCACGTAGCGACAGGTCCGCCATATGGCTTGGGAACTCCCGCACCATGGCGGCGAAGACGCGCTCCGGAGCCGCTGTGCCGTTGCGACGCCATCGGCCGGGCATACCCGCTCCGGCCAGCAGGCCATGGGCGTGCGCGATGCGCAGCAGCATGTCCATCAGCCGGTCGTACTTGGGTTGGACGCCGGCGGTGTGCAGGTCGCCGCTGCCGAACGTGCGGCTGTCCGGGAGCAGAACGTCGATCGCCTGGGCCGTGAAATGGGCGGTGAGCTCGCCGACCAGCCCCTGATACCGGCCGTAGGAATCATCAGGTTCGGCGGTGGCGGAAGCGAGCAACTCCTCTGGCGGGGGCAGTGGAACGGGCTCGGCCTGATCACCTGGCCGTGGCGCTGCTCTGAGGACGGTGGTGTACCGGCTGACCACGGTACTGCCGCTGGGCGTGAACCGGCGGAGACGGCAACCCTCAAGTTCGACCGCCACAGTTCCCTCGTCATCGGTGACGATGATGTCGACGAGGGCTTGGGTGTCGGCGACCGACCGCGATCGTACTCGCATCAGGCCTGACCGTCCGGGCCGCTGCCAGCGGCGGATCGCCGAGATCGAGGCGGGCAGGTAGGCCGCCGACCCGGTGGCGTTCCAGAGCAGGGGCAGGGTGGCCTGCAGTGCCCCGTCGAGCAGCGCGGGATGCACCTGATACCGGTCCTGCTCCTCGGCGGGCAACTCGCAGGTGTACCGCGCGACGACCTCGTCCTGGCTCACCCACACTTCGTCGAGCACCCGAAACGCCGGTCCGTAGTCGAGTCCGGCGGCCTGGGCCGTCCCGTAGAAGACGTCCCCCTCGATGCGGCGCCCGGCGGTGGTGATATCGACCGATGGCGGTGCGTCGCGCAGTAGCCGCCGCACTCTCGCATGGGCGTGTGTGCGCCAAGGTCCGTCCGAGTCGGCTCGGCTGGACACGTGCAGTTGTCCGTCCGGGAGCGATAGGGAGACATGCATGTGCGGCGCGGTCGGCTTTCCGGCTGGCAGCGTGAATGCCTGTTGCAGGTCCAGCCGTAGCGCCTCGATCGGTCCGTCCCAGATCAGACCCCCCGCCGCAAGAGCCATCTCCGCGAAGCCGGTGGCGGGCATGACGGTGGTCCCGTCGACGATGTGGTCGGCGAGCCAGGGCAGGCGGCCATGCTCGACCGGAGCATGCCAGTCAGGGTGCGGTGACCGCGCTCGTTCGCCGAGCAGCGGATGCTCATAGGGTTCGCCCCACAGACTCGGCGTCCCATTCCAGTGCCGTTCACGCTGCCACGGATAGGCGGGCAGGTCGACGACCCGCCCGGGGCTGGGGAAATGCGCGTTCCAGTCCGGGGTCGCCCCGGCGGCCAGGAGGGTGGCCACCGCCGTACGTATGGCGGTACCGTCTGCGGCGTCCCGGTTCAGTGTGGGGACGACGGTGACGGGCGCGCCCGGCGCATCCGGTGCGACGGCCAGGCGCCGCAGGTAGGCGCCCAGAATCGGGCGTGGGCCGATCTCCACGAACAGGTCGTGGCCAAGCCCTGTGAGTTTTTGCCCCGCCTGATGAAAAAGGACCGGTTCGCGAATGTTGCGCCACCAGTACGCGGCGTCCAGCTCGGCGCCGTCGATGAGCTCGCCAGTGACCGTGGAGACCATCGGGAGTCGGCACTTGAAGGTGGGAAGGTCGGCGAGTTCGGCACGGATCTCATCCTCGATGGGCGCCATCGCCCGGCTGTGGAAGGCGTAGTTCAGATCCAGCGGCCGGAAGAACACGTCGCGGGCGTCGAGCTGTGACCACAGTTCGGCGAGCGCTTCGGGGTCGCCGGAGATGGTCACATCCCGATCGCTGTTGATCGCAGCCAGATCGAGGCGACCGCGATACCCGGCGAGAAGCTCGGTCGCCGCAGTGGCAGACAGGCCGACGGCGGCCATGCGCCCACAGCCCGCCGTGCGGGCCTGGGCGACGCTCCGTGCTACCACGACACGTGCGGCGCCCTCCAGGTCCAGGGCCCCGGCCAGGTGCGCGGCGGCGATCTCCCCGACGCTGTGTCCGAACGTCGCGTCAGGGGTGATGCCTTGCTCGGCCAGCACACGGGTCAGGCCGATCTGGACGGCGAACAGCGCTGGCTGCGCGATCTCGGCCCGGGCGAGGCCGACCGGGTCGGCGGTGGCCAGTGCCTCCATTACCGACCAGTCCAGCCACCTGGACAGGGCGGCGTCCACCGATGCGACGGCTTCACGGAAGGACGCCTCTGTCAACAATTCGGCGCCCATCCCCGCCCACTGGGAGCCGTTCCCGGAGAAGGCGAACACGATCCTGCGCGGGACCGGCGCATTCTCCTGCGCACTCTCCGGTTCCGCTCTCCCGTCTGCCAGGGCGAGCAGCCGCCTGGCCGCCTCCTCGGGGCCGGTCGCCAGCACAGCGGCCCGATATTGGTGGTGGCCGCGTCGGCGGCAGGCGGTGTAGCACGTGTCGTAGAAACCGGTCGTTCCGCCGTCGGCCAGGTGCTGGGACAGGCGGTGGGCCGCCTCGGCCAGCGCCGGGCGAGTGCGCGCCGAGACGATCAAGGGCAGTTGCCGATCCTGCACCGGCGTCGCGGCCGGCTCGGGCGGGGCGGCCAGGATCGCGTGCCCGTTGGATCCGCCGAAGCCGAACGAGCTCACGCCGATCACACAGCGTCCGGCTACCACGACCGGTTCGAGTCTGCTGACCGGCGCAAGACCCAGTTCGGTGAAATCGATGTCGGGGTTGAGCGGTGTGCTGTGGAGCGAGGCGGGAATCATCCCGTGTCGCATCACCAGTATGGCCTTGAGCACACCGGCGAGACCGGCGGCACTTTCCAGGTGCCCCAGGTTGGTCTTGACCGAACCGATCGGGAGTGGGCTGGAGCGTCGGTTTCCGAGAGCAAGGCCGATGGCCGTGCACTCGACCCGGTCCCCGGCGGGAGTCCCGGTCCCGTGCGCCTCGAAGTAGGCCAGTTCGTCGGGGAGCACCCCGGCACGTTCGTACACCTCCAGCAACAGCCGGTGTTGTGCGTCCTGGCTGGGAAAGGTCAAACTCGGCGTGCGCCCATCGGTGTTCGTTGCGGTGTCCAGCAAGACCGCGTGGATGCGGTCGCCATCGGCGAGTGCTTCTGACAGTCGCTTGAGGACCAGGAGCCCGCCGCCCTCGGCACGTACGTAACCGTCGGCGTCGGCCGAGAAGGTATGGCACCGCCCGGTGGGCGAGAGGAGGGAGCCTTTGGCGAAGGACACGAAACCGTGCGGAGATAGCAGGAGGTTGACCGCACCGGCGACCGTGACACCGCCCTCGTCGCGCACCGATCGGCACGCTTGATGGAGCGCCGTCATAAAGGACGAGCATGCGGTGTCGACCACCAGGCTCTCGCCTCGCAGATCGAAGTGGTACGAAATCCGGTTGGCGATATTGTTGGGAGCCGTGCCACTGATCGTGTGTTTGTCGATCGCCTCAATGTCTTGGTACTGCAACGCCATATAGTCGCTGTTATAGAAGGCGCCGACGTAGACCGAGGTGGTCGAACCTGCCAGCGTAGCGGGATCAAGGCCGGCGTCGTCGAAGGCTTCGGCGGCCATCTCCAGCATCATCCGCTGGCGGGGATCCATCTGTTCGGCCTCACGCGGGGTGATGCGGAAGTATTCGGCGTCGAACTCGGCGATGTCACCGAAAAATCCACCCGCGATGGTCACGGTCTTTCCCGGAGCGGCGGAATCGTGGTCGGTGAACCGGGCCGGGTCGAAACGGTCCGGCGGGACGTCGGTCACCAGATCACGTTCCGCCAGCAGCGCCGCCCACAGGCCTTCGAGATCCGCGATCCCTCCGGGCAGGCGACAGGAGGCACCGATGATGGCGACGGGTTCGGGGGGGCGATCGGCCATGTGATGATCCTCTTCCCGCGCGGTGGGGGCTGCGCGACAGGCTTCAACGATGGCCATCCGAGGTCTTCACCACGGCGACCTGTCAACCGGTACAGTTACCCACGGTTATCAAGTTTCACGCCTGGGTAATCGTTGATCAAGGATGAGTAATGAGCTCACGTCCCCGCCGGAGGCCGATCTATGCCCCGACAAACCCACCAGACAGTTCCCTGCGACGCCGGCTTGTTCACTCCCTTGCAACTGCAGCCTGTCGGTGTCGGCCGGATTGCCGTCAGCTCCTGCGCCCGGTGGCTCTGCCGGTATCTGATGAGCAGCCGCAACCTCCTGATCGCACACAGGACAGCCTTCATCCCCTGGTCGGTACGGCTGGAGTACCGCAAGCCGCTGCGCTTCGAGGACTCCGACGAACTGACGGTGAGCACCGAGGCCCGGGTGAGCCGGGGTGGCGGGCAGTTGCAGTGGCACGTGCGTGTGGCTGGTGACGACCCCGACGACGCGGCCGTCCTGGTCTGGCTGATCGCCATTCCGGTGCGTGTTTCCGGCGACGCGGCGCTGTCAGCGACGCCGGCCGGCCTGCTGCCCGACCTGCAGGAGCGGCTGCGCGCTGACGAAACCGATGCAGAGCCTCACGTCTCGCCCGTGCCCGGACTGGTCCAGGACATCGAACGGCGCGGTGTGCCGCTCGCGGAGACCACCACGCCCTTCGTGATCAATCGGGCACAGTGCGAGATGGCAGACCAGTGGTACTGGGTGGAAGCGGCCGCACTGGCCGCCAAGAGCGGACAGGCGCTGATCTTGGAAGACGCGGACCAGATCACCGAGCTTCGTGACACTATGCGGAACCCGCAGCGGAGCACAGACCTGCTGTTCAACCGGCCATGCTTCCTGTTCGATAAGGGCACGGTCACCAGTGCCGCATGGTCGCTGCCCGACGGAATCGCCCTGGTGCACCACGTACGCCTGGAGGCGGAGACCGCGGCTGTCATGATCGAACAGTGGTGACCGGAGATGCTGCCCCCTGCCTACCGGTCTTCCGCCGAGTTGGAGAAAGTCCTGGGCGACCCGTTCTCTATGGACGCCGCAGTGCCGTTCCATCGAATCGCCGAGCATGATGAGCGAGAGGAACCGCCGGAGGAGGCGTTTCACCTGCTTGCCGAGCAGGGCTTCGGGAACCGGCTGATTCCCCGCGAGTACGGTGGCCTGCTGGGCTCATTCGAAGAGCTGATGAGCCTGATGCGGATCCTGTCCAGGCGCGAGGCGGGCTTGGCGCTGGGCTACGGCTCATCCTTCTTCGCCGCTTTCCCAACGTGGCCTTGGGGAAGCGCGGCACAGCGTGGATTCGCCGCCGATCGGCTCCGGGCCGGAGCCTTCGGTGCCATCGCGTTGAGCGAGGACCAGGCCGGCAGCGACCTGCTGGCGACGCAGACCACGGCAGTGCGTACCCCCGGAGGATTCTGCCTGGACGGCGAGAAATGGCCCATAGGTAACGCGACCCGCAGTGAGTTCGTCACGGTCCTCGCCCGCACCGAGCCCGGCCATTCGCTGCTGCTGGCGGACAAGAGCGCCCTTCCCTCGGACGGGTTCCGGCACCTGCCCAAGGTGGCGATGCTTGGACTCCGTGGCCATGAGCTCAGCGGGATAGCCTTCCAACGATGCGACGTACCCAAGTCCGCCCTGATCGGGGAGCTCGGCCAAGGCGTGGAAATGGTGTTGTCGGGGCTGGCGATTACCCGGTGCCTGGTGGGCGGCATGTGCTTGGGGATGGCCGATACGGCCCTGCGCATCGCGGTCCGCTGGGCTCTGGAACGCCGGCTGTACGGCCGGGAGATCCTTGCGCTGGCCCCGGTCCGTGAGGCACTCACCAGCGCCTTCGCCGATCTCCTGATCGCCGACTGCGTCGCCATCACGGCAGCGCGCGCGTTGACCTTGCGGCCTGAGCGGGCCTCCTTGTGGTCGGCGGTCAGCAAATACCTGGTTCCCGCGTTGTGCCAGCAGGTGGTGTGGGGAGCCGCGCAGGTACTCAGCGCCCGCTTCTACATGCGCACCCACGTCACGTCGGGAATGATGCAGAAGCTGCACCGCGACATCGCCTTCACCGGCATAGTCGACGGTACCCAGCACGTTCAGCTCGCGGCGATCGCCGGACAACTGCGCACACTCGCCGCGAGGACCGGCCCTGCCCACCCGGGTATACCAGAGCTGTTCTCGCTGGCCACCACGGCACCGGCGTGGCGCCCTCCCGCCGCACGATCCGGGCCGTGGCGGGCCGACCAGGACGAGATCACCCAGAGCTGGCGTGACGAGACGGCCCCCGGCCAGACCGCGGTGGCCCATCTGGCCGACCTGCGAAGGCACCAGGGCACCCTGATGACCGAGGCCCGCGAACTGCGCTGGCCGGGCCGTCCTCCGGCCCGAGCCTACGAACTGGCCCGGCGGCACTGCGTGATACACGCTGCCGCGACCTGCCATCAGATCTGGGTCGGTAACCGGGACCTGATCGGGCAGGAGTTCGCCCAGGGCGGCTGGCTGACGCTGTGCTTGGAACGGCTCCGCGCCATGCTGGGCGACGCACCCTCGGAACCGCGCTCGGCCATGGTGGACGACGAGGTCGCCGGCTGGCTGCTGCGCGCCGCCGAAGCCGGTCAGATGTTCTCGGTCATCCCGGTTCCACAGGGATGACGATCACGACGATCGCGCGGCCACCAGGCCGTCGGGAAAGGTACGCACGTCGGTGAGCCCCGCCGCCTCCAGCAGGTGCCGCGCGTCGTCCACGGTGATCACGCGCCCATCGGTCGCGACCGCCCTGAAGCGTGAGAGGGCATCGCCCGCGTAACAGTTGCTCTGCAGGAGGATCCACCCACCGGCCTGCAGCAGGTGGTGTGCGGCCTCCACCTGCTCGCTCGTGGCGCAGTCAGCGGACATCCACACCAGATCGAAGGTCGCATCCGCCTCGGACCTCGACCCGGCCGCCGCACCGGACCCTGCTCCGGCCGCCGCCTGGCACGAGATGTCCGCCGCCACGAACCATCGACCGAGCGCACCCGCCCGCTCCGTCCCATGGCCGCCCACACACAGCACCGCCGAACCGCGCTTCTGCAGCCGCTCATCGAGGCCCTCAAGGTCGCGCAGGGCGGACCGGAGGCCGGTACACGCCGACAGAGCTGTCAGGTGATCTTCGACCATCGGCAGCACCTCGTCATCCATGACGAACAGATCACCGCTTCGCCGGACGGCCTTCACATCGACCAGGACATCGACCGTGGCCGACACCAGCTCGGGCGAAGCCGACAGGTGGCTTGTCAGGTCGGCCAGGTCAACCGGAGCGGACAACCGAGCCAGCATGCCGGACTCCAGTGCCGTTGTCAGGGCGGTCAGGGTCCACCGTGAACGGTCCAGTTCGTCCAGCTTCGCTTGGAATCGCTTCACTCTCTGCCTTCTCAGGTCGCGTTGGCTGATGGTGCACTGGCCAAGGTGCAACAGCATCGTTTCCTGCGGTCCTCCGCCGGCCAGCGCCGCCAGCGCGTCGCGGGCGTACCGCTCCCAGGGGCCGGTGTTCAGAAAACCCTCGAATCCGAACAGTTGCACGACCGCTTGGGTCAGCCAAACGGCACGATCGGCGACGTGTTGCTTGGTCGCAGAAACCAGCTCGTAGGCTTCGGACTCGTCGGAGGTGAATCCTCTGGCCATTCCCTGACGCAACATTGCCCGAGAGGTCTCGATCGCGACGCGCATCTCGCCGATGGTCTTCTGCACGTTGGCGAAATCCAGCACCACCTTCCCCCCGCGCCGGCGCTGACTCAGCTCTTCCAGACACGCTTCGAACGCGGAACGCATGACCCCGCTCATGGAAGCGGCCATCATCAACCGGCGCCTCCGGACATATGACATGATCTGGCTGAGCCCATCGTGATCCCATAGCAGTCGGTCGTGGCCGACGACGACGTCCATGGCCGCCAGACTGCCAAAGCCCGGTGAGTGCAGTCCCGTGCCGGCCAGCGGCGCGATCAGAAGTCCCGGGTCGGCGCGGTCCAGGACGAAGCCGACAAGATCGCCGGAATCCTCGTCCATCGCTGAGACGATGAAATAGTCGGCCAACTGTGCGCCGAGGACGATCGGTTTGCGGACGTGAAGCAGCCAGCCCTCGCCGGTCGGCTTCGCGCGGCACGCGGGGTCCAACTGATCGCGGCCCTCGCTGAACGCGACCGCGCCCAGCATGGCTCCCGAGACGCTCGGCTCGGCATAGCGTTCGATGAGTCCGGGCCTGCCGGCGGCGACGATCAACTGCGCGGCATTGACGGCGATGTCCAGGAATACCGTGAAACCCGGATCGCCGGACAGGAAGGAGATCTCCTCAAGTGCCAGTCCCCATGCTGAGGTCTCCCGCCCCTGACCCCCGATCGACCTGGGTAGCGAATAGCCGATCATCCCCAAACGGGCAGCCTCTTGAAAGACCGATCGATCGTGCGGAGTGCGCGTGCGGTCACGGCTTGCCACACCAGGAACGACGGCATCCCGAATGAAGGGGCCGTACTTTCGCCGGGCGTCCGCCGCTATCCACTCGGGGTCAAATGAAAGCGTCTCACGAATGCACACCGTGTCAGCCACCTGAAATCGCGGTGATGATATCGATCTCGTCTCTACTGTCGAGTGGATAATCCAGGAATAGTCCGCTGAGGACCTCTCCGTTCAGTGCCAACCTATGCTGGGTCCGCAGGTTGTTGCGCCTGTCGAACAGCACATCTGCCAGGGCAGGGTAGGCGGCCACCAGTTCATCCAACGCGGCTCGTATCGAGTCTCCACGCACGGTCACCGCTCGCTGGTAATCGACAAATCTGAGCATGGCTCCGGAAATTCTGATCGTGCTCATACTCCACCCCAAAAGCAAATGGAAGACAGTCGACGGCTTCAGATCCGGCGGCTCGGTCCCACGCCGGTGAACAATGAGCGGAGCCCGTCCGGCGTCAGCGCCGCCCTGTGACGACGGTAGCTCCGACGCGTCGGCGCCCGTTGTTCCACATCACGCGGTCGACCCGGGTCCAGGCCTCGGCCCGGGCCGACCGCGTGGTGGTCACGAGAGTCTGACCCGCGTTCCCTCCCAGACCTCGTCGTCCCAGATGTCCCCGTACAGCCAGTTGCCGCGTGCCTTCGGATCGCGACTGGTGTAGTACTCGCGATAGTCCTCCATCAACTCCTCGGACGAGAAGTTCCCTGAACCATCGCGATCGAGCATCTCGAACGCGATCTTCCGGTTCTCCTGGGGGGTGCCGAGCGCCTTCTGGAAGCCCTCGAACTCGTCGGCGGTGACCGTCCCGTCACCATCCCGGTCACAGAGGGCCCAGATCGCTTCGGCCAGCGGCTTGAACATGGCGTCGAACTTCGAGAGATCGTCCGCCATGGCGCCGATCACAGCGCGCCATTCAGCAGGGGTGATGTTACCGTCGCCCTCCTTGCCGAGGGCCCGGAGCACGTTGTCGAAAATCGCTTCAGCGACCTCGAACATCCTCAGAGCCTTCGGGGAGTGGAACGATTCGTTCTGATATGCCACGACCTTGGCCGCGTAGGCCACGACATCGGCCCGTTCGAACGTCCCGTCACCATTGACATCGAGATGCCCGAAACAGATGTCGATCTTGCGGCCGAGAATGTCGTCAATCTTGCCCGGCCGCTCCATGTGCGAGGCAGGGGATGAGCCCACACTCACTCCTTTCCGACTTGTCGGAATTGCCTCCCTGAATTCCGCATTCAGAGTCACTGGCAACTCTCCCCGGCGCAATTGATAGGTAAACATTGAACCGGGACAACTTTGGCTTCACTCAAACTCCTCGCTTCCAACTCGCGTTGTATCCCTGAAAATCGACACAATAGTTGACTTGACCTACAGTTCGGATAAACGCCCCGGGTTAAATGGAGGCGCTGATGTGCCCCGCCCTCCGTGGCATCATTTTGTTTGACTGTCGCGCCATCGAACTGTTCTCAGTAGGCGAAGATCACGTTGTGTGATGGCGAGATGGTCCAGTCGTTCTCGTGGGTTAGCAGGACCAGCGCCGCCTGGGTGATCTTCCCGATGTGCCAGGGGCCTCTACTTGATCGTTTTCGTGTCGCCGCTGACCACCTGGGGACAACCCCCCGGCTGCCACCGACTGCCCGTGGGCGTACACCAGCTGAACAACCACACCGACCGCAACGTCCAGGTCTTCAACGACCCGCTCTGCCAAGCACCGGGTCATGACCATCCGCCCCGGCCATGGCGCGCATGTCCCGCCCACAACGGGAAGCTTCAGCGCCTAGCGAGACACCAATCCAGGCCCTCCGTGGGGTTCGTGGGACCAGCCGCAGAATATCTCGGCGTCGTCACGGCCCCTCGGAGGGCATTGACGTAAGGCCTCTTAGCTGGTTGCGACCTGCGGACAAACGCCCGATCCAGCGTTATCGCGTCACAGGGCGCCTGACTCATCCCCGAGCGTCCGAACGGTTCGCCGTTCCACTCCTGCTGGCAGGCCTATTTCGTAGGTGACTACTTCTTGGTGAGGCGTGCTGATGCCCTGGTACCTGCCTCGCCGCCAGCGCACGGCGGCGGCCTGCTCGACTTCGGCCCTGAGGTCGAGGTGCTGGAGCCCGCCGAGGGACGGGTGGCCGTGGCCGACGGGGCCACGCCGTACGGCCACCGGCGATGTCGTCGCTACGTGATTGTCAACGAGGTTGTCATTTCAAGCCCCTGGAGTGGTACCCCCAAGCGCCACGAGAGTGTTGCCAAGCGACCTGAGAACGTCGGTGGCCTGCGACACGTGACGTCAGTGGCGGCGACACGAGAGCGTCAATGCGTCGCGACATGAAAACGCCAGCAAGTCGAGGTTCCCGCCGGCGTGCTCAGCAGTGGCTGACGGGTGAGGCTTACTTGCGTTCTGATGTCGTCGGTGGTGGTACAGCTTGGTGCCGTACCGGACTCGCTGGTAAGAATCGCGTCACACGATCCAACCCGATCGGCATCGCCGCAGGTCACAGTATGTGACGGTGCTGCTTGCCGAGGGCAGGTTTCGGTCTGGGCGTTCGGGGATGAGCCAGGGGCTCTGCACACGCTGGATTGGGCGTTTCCGCAGGGTCGCGTTGCTCACGAAGTGGCTCTGTCGAGCCCTCCGAGGGTCGTGGCCACGCCGAGTTGCGCTGCTGCTGGTTCCACGAACCCTGCGGAGGGCCTGGATTGGCGTCTGGCTAGCGCTGCGGGTAGGTCATGAGCGCCGCGGCGAGCGCGGGACCATCCCCGCGTGCGCGGGAAGCACTGATTTCTCCACCATCCGGGAGGATGATGCGGGGGGCCATCCCTACGGCATGGGTGGGCACAGCGGCTACGGTCAAGATCTGAAAGAAGAGGGGCCGGGCGCTTGCCGCGCGGCGATACGCGATGATCGCCTCGCCCATGAGCGCGGGAATGGGCCAAGGCATCTCCACGGGAGCCATGACCCCGCTCAGGATCGGAACGGGCGCCCGTACGTCTGTAAGTGCCCACTGATTCACGTGCAAGATCGCTGCGATGGGATCCATGTGCCCGGCCAGTCATCCGCATCGGCGGCGCCACGATCAGCGTCGTGATCAGTTCGGTGCGGCGCGTCGCCGGTCCCGAGGGATATTAACGCTACGTACAGCTATTGTTGCTCCTTGTACGCGCCTGTCTGGGGTGCGCCAGCGAAGGGCTCGCGATGTTCACAACCATCCTGATGATCGAGCAGCAGTTGACCGCGACGGATGTCGACTTCGTCACCACCCTGCATGATGACAGCGTCGTGTCGTTCGTCGTCCTGATGCGGCCACAAGGCTCTGAGGACCGGCTGCTGCGATCCATTGACGACGTCGCGCCCGGGGGGCCGGCCCCCGAGGATGGCGACTTCGAAGAGGAAGGGCGGGCCGCCGCGCTCGCCTTGGAACACTCTGTCGGCGGTCTGCGCGCGGCTGGCAGCGAGGCTGTTGGTCAACTGATGCACGGTCACCCGCTGGATCTTCTTCGCTCGGTGGTCGATGAGACGCATGCCGACGAGGTGATCGTTCTGGCCGCCCCCCATCTTGTCGAGAAGTTCTTCGAGCGGGACTGGGCAAGCCAGGCCCGCCATAAGGTGGGTGTGCCGGTGCTCAAGGTCTATGCCCACAACGACGAAGACGAGCCGGTCGTGGCGTGAGCTGCTCTTTCGCGGCGGTGGCGAAGAAGTTCCCGCAAGGGCCGGGCAAGCCGATCGCAGCGACTCACAATCGCTGCGGGCCGCCGAGACCGTCGCCGCCGGCTCGCGCGGATACGACGCGGCCAAGAAGGTGCAGGGCACCAAGCGGCACATCATCGTGGACACCCTGGGCCTGCTACTGGTCGTCATCGTCACCGCCGCCAGCGTCCAGGACCGCGACGGCGCCAAACGCGCACTGGCGCTTCTGCGCGACTGGTACGAGCGGATCACACTGATCTGGGCCGACAGCGCCTACGCCGGCAAGCTCGTGACCTGGGCCCAAAAGCACGTCCAGCTCACCCTGGAAATCGTCAAGCGCAGCGACGATGTCAGCGGCTTCGTGATCCTTCCGCGCAGGTGGGTAGTGGAGCGCACACTGTCGTGGATCTGTCAGCGCAGGCGGTGCGTGCGGGACTATGAGCGCTTATCCGACCATCACGAAGCCATGGAGGTTGGAGCTGAGGCCGCCAGACCCACGAGCAGGGAGACGATGCTTTGCAGAAGAGTGCAGGCGAGCAATCATGAAGCTTCCCGGTCAGCAGAAGAGATGACAACTCTTCGCGCCAGGCCGTGCAATCGGCTATCTCCGAGTCCACGATCAGCCCGCCGAAGTCCCAGACGAGCGCCCGAATCATCACGTCCAATCCCTACCGGTGGGCGGGGGGCCGTCCGCCTGCTGCGCGGGCTCCATCTCGACGGCGACGGTGATGTCGTACTCGCGGGCCGCGTCGAACAGCGTGTTCAGGACGAGGGTCAGGCGTTCGGGATGTGCGCTGCTGATCCGCCCCCACCAGGTCTTCGTGGCCGTCGAAGTCCAGGATCTGCTTGACCATCGCCACCTGCTGGTTCCACCGTTCCGGCTCCAGGTCAGGGTTGGACTGGGCCGTCACGAGTATCTCGTAGGTCTCCATGACGCTGTTGTACGCCGCGGCGCCGACAGGATCCGGTGACCGGGGCCGCCGCCTGCGTGCCGTTCTTCTCGAGCTGTGGTCAGCCGATGAGGCTGGTGGTGCGGCGGAAGGTGGCGGCAGCAGCCTCCAGACCCCCAGGGCCTTGCCCAGTCGGCAGTCTCGTTCTCGTCCATGTCGACCCAGTTCTGTTCGCCGAACTCGCGGGCGAACTCGCCGGCGTGCTCGGCGGTCTCGGCCAGCTTGTTCAGCACCGTCCCGACGCTCATCCCGCCGGTGGGGGTGGTGCGGAACCGGTAGAGCAGCAGCGGAAGGTCGGCGGCCGCAGTGGCCATGGCAGTGGCCTGCCGCTCGATCTCGCGGTTGATATTGCCCAGGTCAGCGAGCGGGCGATCGTGGATCAGCTCCACGGCCGGAACAAGCCCGGCGTTGATCGCCGACTCCAGGTAGTTGCGGGCGTCAGGCAGGGAGCCCTCGCGTTCCTCGTCGGTCAGCTCCTCCCACGTCGGTAGAAACGTGCAGTCGTGGGCGAACTGGGCCTCCCAGTACTAGTGGAACGATGAGCCGGGGTTGGCGTCACAGTATTTGACACTCTGCGCGATGATGCCTGTGACCTGCGTCGGGGAGTGTGTGACGCAGGAGTTCGAGCAGTTGATCTACAGGTGGGCGGCCAGATCTGATGGCAGTACCTGCGATGACGCCGGAACCACGGGCGAAGGCCTTGGAGAAGGCGGCCGAGGCTCGCACGGCGCGTAGCGCACTGCTGGCCGGGGTTAAGTCCGGTACGACCAGCGTGGCGGAGGTGTTCGGCCGTAGCGGTGAGGAACTGGTGAAGAAGACTCGGATGGCGCAAGTCCTTCGCGCGGTTCCTGGTTACGGGCCGGCCAGGGTCGCGGCGCTGATGGCCGTGTCGGGGGTGGCTGAGAAGCACCAGGTTGGCGGACTGACCGAGCAACAGCGGGAGCGTCTGCTGCGGGCGCTGGCCGGCTGATCGCCGAAGATCAGCCGAGCTTGTGCTTTATCTGCGTGGGTGAGGCCCACTCGTCGGTGCCGGTTCAGCGGGTGTGGTCGGCCCGGCGCCACCATGCGATGGTCATGAGCGTTCCGGCCGTGGCGGTGGCCAGCACGAGCGCGATGCCCAGTGTCCCGGGCGGGTCTTGGTCGGGGCCGGCGATTCCGGCGTACAGGCCGGGCACCGAGTAGGGGAAGTAGGCGCCGAAGCCGAGGGCGGCGATGACCTGGGCGCTGAACAGCATGACGAACATGGCGGCCACGGCGGCCAGGTAGCCGCGGCCGATGCTGGCGGCCAGCGCGAGCGGGGTGGTGAGCAGGGCGGTCAGGGTGGCGGCGATGACGATCCGAAGGACGCCCTGCGCGGCGGTTTCCGCCGACCAGCCGGGCAGGGCGAGCAGGACGCCGATGCCCATGCCGAGCACGGCGACCTGAAGGGCCAGCAGCAGCGCCCAGCCGGCGGCGAGGGCGAATTTGGCGGCCACGATGGTGGTGCGGGAGGTGGGCAGGGCGAGCAGATCCTTGGCGGTGTGGTCGCTGAATTCGCGGCCGAACAGCCAAATGGCGATCATGCCGTAGATCAGCATGCCGCCGACGGCGACGGCCTGGGCGAGCAGGGCAAGGTAGCCGGGCCAGTCGGCGCTGGCGCCGGACAGTTGCGCTTTGTCGCCGAGCAGGCCGAGCGCCCGGGCACGGGCGGGGTCGGCGAGGATGAACATGAACAGCCCGCACACCACGGCGACGATGGTGAAGGCGAGCGCGGTGAGAGCGGGCAGGCGGCTGCGCCGTGCCTTCAGCAGTTCGGCCCAGAGCGCGTCACGCATCGCCGACTCCGATGGGTTGTCCGATGATGCGCAGGAAGTAGGTTTCCAGGTCTTCCTCCTCGATGAGGAGCTTGGTGGGCGGCACGCCGGCCTGCACCAGAACGGTGGCCACCTCTTCGGGCCGGGCAAGGGCGCGCTCGTCGATGAGGTGCAGCCCACCGTCGGGGGCCGGGCGGGGCTGGTAGCCATGCTCGTGTAGCACCCGTTCGGCGGCGGCGTCGTGGCGAGTGATCAGGTTGAGGCGGCGGCGACGCTGCTGTTCCAGGCCGTTGGTGTCGTGTTCGCCGAGTAGGCGGCCGTGGTGGATGATGCCGATGCGGGTGGCCAGGCGGGCGACCTCGGTCAGCAGGTGGCTGGACAGCAGCACGGTGGTGCCGTGCTGGTGGGCCAGGCCGGCGAGCAGGGTGCGGATCTCCACGACGCCGGCGGGGTCCAGGCCGTTGACGGGCTCGTCCAGGATGAGCAGGTCGGGGGTGTGGATGAGGGCTTTGGCCAGGGCCAGGCGTTGCAGGTTGCCCATGGACAGGGTGCGGGCGCGGCGGTCGGCGTACGGGGTGAGGGCCAGGCGTTCGATGACCTCGTCGGTGCCTCCGGGCAGGCGGCGCAGCCGGCGTAGGAGGTGCAGGTTCTCCCGGACGGTCAGTTCGGGGTAGGCGACGGGTGCCTCGACCAGGTAGCCGACCCTGGCCCAGGCCGAGCGCTCGCCGGCCGTCACGGCGGCGCCCAGCACGCTCACCGACCCGGCGGTGGGGGCGATCATGCCGAGCAGCATGCGGATCAGCGTGGTCTTGCCGGCGCCGTTGAGGCCGAGCAGGGCGTAGATCTGCCCCTGCTCGACGTGCAGGCTGACGTCGTCGACCGCGGTGACGTCGCGGTAGCGCTTGACGACCCCGTCGACCTCGATGACCCGCATCGCTTCACCGTGCCCGCTTTTGTGTGCCCGATTTGACGCTTCTTGGTGGCTTGCCGGCAGGTGTGCCGGAGCCTGGCCGGCGACTGCTGTCGCCGACCGGCTGGGGGTGCCGCGCTAGGCGGTCACGTGCCCGTCAGCGGTGTGGTGGTCGGTGAGGAGGAAGGCACGTATCTGGGCGGCGATAGCGGGATAGTCGGGGGCGAACCAGATCATGTGGCTGTCGGCGTGGCTTTCCACCAGTTCGGCCTGTGGGAGCGCTGCGGTCAGGGATTGGGCGTGGGCGAAGGGCACGGAGCGGTCGTTGCGGGTGGCGATGATCATGGTGGGCTGGCTGATGTGGGCGGTGCAGTCGGTCACCGGGAGCATGTCGGCGACGAAGCCGCGGCCTGAGCGCATCGAGGTGTACAGGTGGGTGAGCGTGCCGCGGTCGGCGGCGCTCAACTGCGCCAGCACTTGGCGAACGGGCAGCAGGGACAGGTCGCGGGTGAGCAGCCGCAGGGCCGACGCCGGTGCGAAGCGGATCGCCGTGCGCACAAGTGCCCCAGATCCCGGCACAGGCGCGCGATAGTGTCGGTGAAGTCCGCCACGGTGCCAGCCCCAGTCGTCGGCCCGGTTAAGGGGGTGCGCCCGTAGCCGGGGCGCGAGGGAATGAGCACCCGCAATCCCGCATCGGTGAAGACGTGCTCGCCCAAGGCCAGTTGCGCCCGCATGTGGCCGCCGTGGAAGAGCAGGACCGTGCCGGGGCCGTCGCCGTGCATCCGGTACTCCACCGTCTGTGCCCCTGCCTGGGCCAGGGTCAGGTCCTGCTCTCCCATGGGGGTGAGCCGACGGGCACGCCGGTCCGTTCGCGGCGCAGTGGCGTCTGTGATCTCGTCTGCACGGTGCTGTCGCGGGATACCGCTCATCTGCGTCTCCGGGGTCGTCGAATCGGACCTTTGCCGACCAGACTTCCCGGCGCACCACGTTCACCGTACAACGGCTTCACCCGTCGAGGGGACACATTTCCCTCCCCGCTCGGCCCCCGTCGGTTCACACGGTCCCGCGTTCTGCGGCATGACCAGTCTCCGACCGTATGAGGGTCCCGGTGCTGCGATCGTCGTTCCCCCTGGACCAGAACAACGTCAAGGAGCACAATATGTTTACGAACCCGTTCCGTTAATAAATAGGAGGCCGGAATCGTGGAAGCAGAGACTGATGTCCTGGTGGTGGGGGCGGGCCCGGTCGGCCTCGCCCTGGCGTGCGCGCTGCTGCAGCACGGTGTCACGGTCCGCGTGATCGACAAAGCCGCCGGCCCGGCGACAACGTCGAGGGCGAACTTCGTGCACGCCCGCGGCTCGGAAGTGCTGGATCGCCTGGACGCGCTCGGCAACCTCCCCGAGGAGTCGGTACGGGCGATGACGATCACCACCTACGCCGGTGACCGTCCGATGATGCGGATCCGGTTCGGTGACCCGGGCCTGGGCACCGCCGCCCCGCCGATGGTGATCTCCCAGGCGCGTGTCGAGGCGCACCTGCGCGAGCGGCTGGCCGAGCTGGGCGGCCGGCCGGAATGGGGCGCGGCGCTGGCCGGATTCCAGCAGGACTCGGACGGGGTCACCGCGGTGCTGGGCGACGGCCGTACCGTCCGGGCGGGCTGGCTGGCGGGCTGCGACGGGACCGGCAGCGCGGTGCGCAAGCTGGCCGGCATCGGCTTTCCCGGCGTCAAGGTCAGCGAACGGTTCCTGCTGGTCGACGGTCGCCTCGACCCCGGCTCAGGCTCTGGCCTGGACCGTTCGGGCACCAGCGGCTGGACGCACGCCGACGGCGTGCTCGGCGCGATGCCGATGCCGGGCGAGCAGTGGCGACTGCTCGCCTACGACGCCGCCTTCTCGGCCGACAAGCCGAGTGAGGAGGAGATCGCCGAGCGCGTGCGGCAGATCCTGCCCGAGCGCACCGGTCTGCCCGGCATCCGCTTGCACGACGTCACCTGGGCGTCGCTGTTCAGCGTGCACCGCCGCCTGGCCGACGCCTATCGCGACGGGCGCGTCCTGCTGGCCGGCGACGCCGCTCACGTGCACGCGCCGTTCGGCGGGCAGGGCATGCTCACCGGGCTCGGCGATGCCGAGAACCTCGCCTGGAAGCTCGCCCTGGTCGTTCACGGCGTCGCCGACGGCGCGGCCGCGGAGCGTCTGCTCGACACCTACCAGGCCGAACGCCGCCCGCTGGCCACCGCCGTGCTGCGCGGCAGCACCGCCGCCACCAAGGTCAACATCGCGGGCAGCCCGCTCGGCCGGTTCTTGCGCGACCAGGTGCTGGTGCGGGTGTTCAACCAGGCGTGGATCCAGCGTTGGACCACCTACACCACCTCGCAGCTGTGGGTGAGCTACCGGCGCGGCCCGCTCGGCCGGCCACGCGTCGGGCTGTTCGGAGGGCGCGGCCGCAAGCCCCGCCCCGGCGACCGCATCGGCGACCTGGTCTGCCGGCGCCCTGACGGCAGGCGCACCCGGTTGCACGCCGAGCTGCGCGGCAGGTGGGCCGTGCTCGGCGACGGCATCGAGTGCGACGCCGCCTTCGAGGCGGCCCGGCAGCGGCTCGGCGACCGGGTGGCCAGGCTCCACACCGACGGCACCGCCGCCGCTCCCACCGACGGCACCGCCGCCAGTCCCGCCGCCGGTCCCGCCTTGCTCGTGCGCCCGGACGCGCACCTGGCCTGCAAGGGCGGCCCCGCCGACCTGACCCGCTGGCTGGCTCGCTGGCTGGACGGAGCTCTCGCGTGACGGCGACTCGGGGACGCGGGCGCCCGCGCGACCCGCAGACCGACACCGCGATCTTGAATGCCGCGCTGGAGTTGTTCGTCGAGCGCGGCGTCGAGGGCATCAGCATCGAACAGGTCGCCAAACGGGCCGGGGTGGGCAAGCCGACCGTCTACCGCCGCTGGAGCACCAAGGAGGACCTGATCGCCCAGGCCGTCGAACAGTGGGTCGCCGCAGAGGTGACCCCCTCGGCCGCCGACGTCTACGCCTTGCCGCTGCGCGACATCGTCGAACGCGTCCTGCCCGCGGCGGCCGAGACCGCCGCGAGCCCCGCCTTCCGCGCGCTGGTCGCCCGCATCATGGGCTCGGCCGTGAGCCATCCTTCGCTGATGGCCGTCTACTGGAGGCACTACATCGTGCCCCGCCGCAAGCTGGCCGCCGCGATGCTTCAGCGCGCCCAGCAGGATGGCACGCTGGCCCCGGACACCGACCTGGACGTGCTGATCGACATGATGGCCGGCGCGGTCACCTACCGCGTGCTGCAGCCCGACCCGCCGGACGCCGCCGAGATGCTGCGCTACCTCACCGCCGTCTACCGCCAGGCCGGCCTCTACCCACCCGCTCACGACGGGTCGTGACCTCCGGGGGTTCATCATGCGGACCCGAGGGGGTCTCATCACAGTTCGCCACGTTGATGACCGGCGCACGCCCACGGTGTCTGATCTTGACGCTTGTTGATAGGTTCTCTACAGGTGCGCCGGGAAGTCTGGTCGGCAGTCTTATCGCCGACCGTAAATGGGGCCCGCCGTGCGCGCTCGTGACCTGCTCACCGCCTTCCCGACCGTCACCGCCGACACCCCGGTGATCGAGGCCGCCCGGCTGCTGGCCGGCCAGGACCTGCCCGGCCTGATCGTCGTCGACGAGCGCGGGCTGCCGGTCAGCATCCTGCCCGGCACCCAAGTGCTGCGCCTGGCCGTGCCCGGCTACTGCCTGGACGACCCGGCGCTGGCCCGGGTGGTGGACGAGGCGCACGCGGACGCGTTCGCCTCCTCGCTGGCCGGCCGGACGGTCCGCCAGGCGCTACCACCCGAGCGGTCACCCGGGCGGCGCGAGCTGCCGGTCACCGATCCGGACGCCACCGTGCTGGAGATCGCCGCGTTGATGGCGCGCACGCACAGCCCGCTGGTCGCGGTCGTGGACCAGGGGCGGCTGCTGGGCGCGGTCACCCTGCAGGCGCTGCTGGACCGGGTGCTGGCCGCATGACGGTGCTGGCCTGGCTGTCGGTCGCGGTGTTCCTGGGCGCGTATGCGCTGATCGCCTCCGAGAAGATCCATCGGGTGGCGGCCGCGCTCGGCGGTGCCGGGATCATGCTGGCCATCCACGCGACCGACGCCGGAGCGGCGTTCTTCTCCGAGACCAGCGGCGTCGACTGGAACGTCGTCTTCCTGCTGCTGGGCATGATGGTGATCGTCGGGGTGCTGAAGCAGACCGGCGTGTTCGAGTTTCTGGCCATCTGGGCGGCCAAACGGGCCCGGGGCCGGCCGTACCGGCTGATGGTGCTGCTGGTGGTGATCACCGCGTCGGCGTCGGCGCTGCTGGACAACGTCACCACGGTGCTGCTGATCGCGCCGGTCACGTTCCTGGTGTGTGAGCGGCTGGCGCTGCCGGTGGTGCCGTTCCTGATCGCCGAGGCGATGGCGTCCAACATCGGTGGCGCGGCCACGCTGGTGGGCGACCCGCCCAACATCATCATCGCCAGCCGGGGCGGGTTGAGCTTCAACGACTTCCTGCTCCACATGGCGCCGATGGTCGTCGTGTTGATGGTCGTGTTCGTCGGGTTGTGCTGGCTGCTGTTCCGCAGGTCGTTCGTCTACGATCCCGTCCGCGCCGAGGAGATCATGGCGCTGGATGAGCGGGAGGCGATCGCGGATCGCAGGTTGCTGTGGCAGAGCCTGGCGGTGCTGGCGCTGGTGCTGGCGGCCTTTGTGGCGCATCCGGTGTTGCACTATGAGCCTTCGGTGGTGGCGATCCTTGGGGCGGGGGTGCTGGTGGCGGCCACCAAGGTGACCACCGAGCAGGCCATCGCCGAGGTCGAGTGGCCCACCCTGGTGTTCTTCATGGGCTTGTTCGTCATGGTCGGGGCGCTGGTGCAGACCGGCGTGATCGGCCAGGTCTCCCGGCTGGCCGTGGAGGCCACCTCGGGGCAGCTCGGGCTGGCCACGATGGGGCTGCTGTGGGCCTCGGCCGGGATGTCGGCGATCGTGGACAACATCCCTTACGTGGCCACGATGAGCCCCATCGTCGCCGACGTGGTCCAGGCCAACGGCGGCGACGGGCCCGGGCAGGTGCTGTGGTGGGCGCTGGCCTTCGGCGCCGACCTGGGCGGCAACGCCACCGCCGTCGGCGCCGCCGCCAACGTCGTCGTGATCGGCATCGCCGCTCGCAACGGGCACCCGATCAGTTTCTGGCAGTTCACCAAGTACGGCCTGATCGTCACGGTCGTCACCGTGGCGCTGGTGACGCCGTACCTGTGGCTGCGCTACCTGGCCTGACCTGAACCACTGGAGCGTAAGGCAGCCGATGAGTGCGACCGGCCCCGGCCGGCGGAGGGCCTGCCTCCGGCGGCCCATGACGAAGGAGAGGCCCCGTGATGGGCTCGCTGCTGCTCGCGTTCGCGGGCATGCTGTTACTAGCCGTGCTGCTGTCCAGCCTGGCCCACCGCACGATCTTGTCGACGGCGGCGCTGTTCCTCATTGCCGGGTTCGTGCTCGGCGACGGCGCGCTCGGCGTGGTGTCGCTGGCGCCCGGCGACGAGCTGGTGGGCACGCTGGCGGAGCTGGCGCTGTTCGCGGTGCTGTTCACCGATGGGATGCGGGTGGGCTGGGCGGAGCTGCGCAGCGCGTGGCGGCTGCCGGGCCGGGCGCTCGGCTGGGGGCTGCCGCTCACTCTGGCCATCACCGCGGTGGACGCGCACTACCTGGTCGGTCTGGGCTGGATCGAGTCGCTGCTGATCGGCGCGATCCTGGCGCCGACCGACCCGGTGTTCGCCGCGGCGCTGGTCGGCAATGAGAAGGTGCCGCCCCGGCTGCGCCGGCTGCTCAACGTCGAGTCCGGCGTCAACGACGGGCTCGCGCTGCCGTTCGTCATGGTCTTCCTCGCCATCGCCGCCGGGTCGCAGGACCTGCATCTGGGTGAGCTGGGGCTGGAGCTGGGCCTGGGCGTCCTGATCGGGGTGGTGGTGCCGTGGGCGGCGATCAAACTGGAGCAGACGCGCTGGTTTTCCGCCTCCACCCCGTACGAGCCGCTCAACGCGCTGGCGATCGGCCTGCTGGTGCTGGCCCTGGGCAAGGCCACGCACGGCAACCTGTTCCTGGCCGCGTTCGCCGCCGGCATCACGGTGGCCACCTTCGGCGAGCGGCAACGCGAATCGTTCGAGCATTTCGGCGAGCTGCTCGCCGAGCTGTTCAAGCTGGCCGCGCTGCTGGTGTTCGGCGCGCTGATCACCCCGGCGCTGCTCGGATCGGTCGGCTGGACCGGCTGGCTGTTCGCGATCTTGGCGCTGGTGCTGGCCCGCCCGGCGGCGATCTGGTTGTCGTTCCTGGGCTCGGGGCTGTCGGTGCGTGAGCAGGCGGCGGTCGCCTGGTTCGGGCCGAAGGGTTTCGCCTCGGTGGTTTACGCGCTGATCGTGCTCAGCTCCGGCATCGCCGCCGCCCAGCAGGTCTTCCAGCTGGTCGCGGTCACCATCGTGGCCTCGATCCTGCTGCATTCCTCGACCGACATCGTGGTGGCGCGTGGCTTCGACGACGAGCGCGACGTCCCGGCCTGGTTCGGCAAAGGCCGCCGGCTCCGGTGGCGTCTGCCCGAGGACGGGCAGAGCTGAGCGGAGCTTCTTGCGGGTGCGGCTGCCGCCGGGTGAGATGCCGCGCAAAAAGGGTGATGGCAGCCGTACGGCCGGCGCGCCCAGTCAGATGGACAGGAGCAGCAGCAGGGCGTAGGCCATCACCAGGATGGCCGATTGCGGGCGGCCCAGTGGTGTGCCGGGGGCGAGCAGGAGCCAGGTGGTGCCGCTGACGGCCACCATGGCGATGATGAGGGTCGGCGCGAGGGTGGGCGCTTGAGGCGTGGTGAGGGCGGCGATGGCGCCGCCGGCCAGGCTGGTGATCAGATTGGCGCCGAGCATCGTCGCGATGACCAGGTCACCGCCGCCGTGCCGCTGAGCCCGGAGCGTGAAGAGCAGGTCGGGAAGCGCGAGGCCGAACGCCACCAGCGTGAATCCGGCCAGGTCCGCTGAGGTGCCCGTCCGCGCGCCAAGCCCGGAGGCGCCCATCACGAGGAGCTGGGCGCCCGTCAGCACTCCGGCCAGGCCGAGCAGCGTTCGTGTCACCTCGCGCCCCGGACGCTGTGGCGCCTCCTGTGGCGCGTCCGGCCGCAGGTAGCGGGTGGACTGGATCGCCACCTCGTCGCCCGGGGCCGAGCGGGCCAGGTGGTGCAGCAGCGCCAGCGCGCCGGCCAGAGCCGCGGCCAGGGTGACGCTCGCGCCCAGGCCCAGCCCGTGCAGAAGAAGGATCGCCAGCACCGTAACCGCCGCCAGGGACAGCAGCGCCTCACGCTGCAGCAGCCGGGAACGGACCGCCAGCCCCCCGGCCACGATCTCAGCTATCAGCAGCAGCATCCGCAGCCTCCCGGCAAGCTCACCTCGGCCGGCGACGGCCCCGCCGACCTGCGCAACACCCTGCCGCGACGTCCACCAGCCATAACAGTGCGATATCTATCATGCGCACTGCGTCATGGCCGGGCTCGGCGGTCAGCTGTGTCCACCTGCTGGTCAAGTGCTGGCGAAACCGGGGCGGGCTACCCGGGGCCGAGGGCTGATGTGTAGCGACCTCTTCTCCCACCACCGTGTCCGGGCGCGTGCGGGCGGCGACGCGAGGCCAGGTGGCCGCGCGCGACAGGTGCGACCGCGGTCATCGGTGAGCGTCGGTGTCGCGCGCCGCCGGAGAAGGGGCGCTCGTGCGGCGGCCGCCGGCGGGGCGGCGGAGCAGGTGCACGGCCAAGGCCGCGGTCCAGCAGAACCCGGCGAGCAGGGACAGGTGTTCGAGCAGGCCCGCGGGGGCCGGTCGCCAGATGCCTTGGGTGTCCAGGCGGTAGGCGATGCCGGCGGCGAAGGCGAAGACGATGACGAGCGAGCCCGCCGAGCACGAAGTTGATCGTCTGCAGCCAGCCGCGTTCGCCGGTGCCGAGCTGGCTGGCGCCGTGGTGCCACAGGCTGTAGCCGGGCCGGGTGGCGCCGTCGGCCCACAGCAGCACCGGCACCAGGACGCCGGCGGCGATGCCTCCGGAGAGCAGCACCGGCAGGGTGCGAGATGACATCGGGAAAGTCCTCCTGTTTCTCCGCGACAGATCGTCGCGGGCCGACCAGACTTCCCGGCTCTCCCACAGCACCCCCCGGCCGGGGCGTATCCTGATACAGCAACTTTAGCTCATACTGAAACAACTGCAATAGGAGGAGGATCCGGCGTGACCGAGCAGGAGCCGTTGCTGGAATGGGTGGAGCGGGTCGCCATGTATCTGGCCCGCGACGGGGTGCCGCCGATCGCCGGGCGGGTGCTGGGCTGGCTGATGGTGTGCGATCCGCCGGAGCAGTCGGCCGGGCAGATCAGCGCGGCGATCGGCGCCAGCCGCGCCTCGCTGACCTCCAACCTGCGACTGCTGACCGGCATGGGGTTTCTGACCTGGCGCACCCGGCCGGGCGAGCGGACGCTCTACTACCGGATGGCCGACGACGCCTGGGCGGTGGTGGCCCGCCAGCAGATCGCCGGCATCACCTCCTTCCTCGACATCACCCGCGACGGCCTGGACCTGGTCGGCCCGGACGACGGGAGGGCCGCGCGCATCCGCCAGGCGCACGCCACCTTCGAATGGATGGCAGGCGTGTTCAAGGGCGCGCCGCCCCTGCACCCCGCCGATCCCGGCTCCGCCAACGCAGGCGCCGCCGGCGCTCTTGACGGTGAGGAGACACCGTGACCGGAATGGCAATCGTGGTCGGCGGCGGCATCGGCGGACTGGCCGCTGCTTTAGCTCTGCACCGGATCGGCTGGCAGGCCGTCGTACTGGAGCGGGCGGCCGAACTCGGCGAGATCGGCGCCGGCATGTCCCAGGCCCCGAACGCCATGCGCGCGCTGGCCGAGCTCGGCGTGGGTGAGCAGGCGCGCGCGGCCGGGGTGCCCACCTACTCCGCCGGCAATCTGCGGCTGCCGGACGGCCGCTACCTGCAGCGCGCCCGCCCCGGTGACCCTACGCCCCTGCTCGCCTTTCACCGCGCGGATCTGCACCGGGTGCTGCTGGAGGCGGTGCCCGCCGGATGGGTGCGCACCGGGGCGGAGGTCACCGGCATCCAGTACGACGCCGGCGCGGTGACGGTCACGTGGAGCGGCGGCGAGGTCGGCGCCGACCTGCTGATCGGCGCCGACGGCATCCGCAGCACGGTGCGCCGGCTGCTGTGGCCGGACGCGCCGCCGCCGCGGTTCCTGGGCCGCACCGCCTGGCTGGGCATCGCCGACGTCGGCACCGGCGCCTCTGCGGACGCCAACGGGCTGTCCGGCAGCGTCACCATGGGCTCCGGCGGCTACTTCCTGATTCATCCGATCAGCCGCGGCCGTGCCTACTGGGCCTACGTCACCACCGCCGACCAGGCCGACGTCCGCTACCCGAAGGAGAAGAGCGAGGCAGCCCGCCGCCTCACCTCCTGGCACGAGCCGATCCCGGCCCTGATCGCGGCCACCCCGGAGCAGGCGGTGATCCACATCGACATCTGCGACCTGGACCCGCTGCCTGCCTACGTCCACGGCCGGGCTGTGTTGCTCGGCGACGCCGCACACGCGATGAGTCCCGATCGCGGTCAGGGCGCTGGGCAATCTCTCGAAGACGCCGTCGTGCTCGCCGCCGCCCTCGCCGATGAGTCCACCGCCGAGCCCGCCGGTGCGGTCATGGTCGAGGCCGCGCTGCGCCGCTACGACGCCGAGCGCCGCCCACGCACCCAGGCCACCGCCCGCGGCGCCCGCGCCGACGGCCACCGCACCACCTCCACCGCCGCCCACCGGGCGCTGGTGACCATGATCCGGCTGATGCCCGCCCCGCTGTGGCGCAAAGGCATCGCCGCTGACGGCAACGCCACCTGGCGATGGCAGCCGCCGCACCTGCCATCGCCGTGATCGGGCTGGGCCGGTTCGGCACCTCGCTCGCGCGGGAGCTCACCCGGCATGGCATCGAGATGCCGGCCATCGACGCGCCCCGAAGCTCGGGCCGGGGCTGGTGATTCGAATGTCCGGTGAACGCCCGGTTCGTGCCCTGGCTTGGCTGTCCCCAGCGATGAAGCCTGAAGGAACGGCAGCATCAGCGGCTCACCCGTTCTGGAGGAGACATGCGCTTGCGAACCACCACCTCGCTCCTGCTCGCGGCTGCGGTCGCGGTCGGCTTCACCACCTCAGCGACGACGTCGGCAACTGCGGCCGTAGCAGCCGCCTGCGACAACGCGGCGTGGAAGCCCTACTGGACAGTCGGCCCTGGGCCCACCGGCACGGTGAACGGCGAAGTCAGGCGGCAGGGCGCCACGTGCGGCAATGTGAGTGTCGTGGCCGTCGTCTACAAAGAATCCGGATGGTGGGACGACGTCGTCGCCTCCCACGAGCGGACCTTCGCAGTCGGCACCCTGAGAGCTCGAGGCACCTGTCCCGGGGACAACTACTACTACACACAGATCCGGATCAACGGCGTGACCATGGCGGAGTCGGATCAGGTCCGACTCGCGTGCTGATCGAGCCGTTCCCCATCCCGCAGAGCAGCGGGTTCAGACGGCTCAGCCCTTGATGAAGCGGCGGGTCATGTACCGGCGCACCGGCGGCAGTGCGGCCAGGCGCAGCGGCAGCTGGGTCAGCCACAGCAGCAGCGGGTTGGCGGGGGCGTAGACGCCTTTGACCCGGCGGCCGAGTCTCTGCTTCGCCTCCACCTCCGGCCGTAGCGCCCTCTCCCAGGCGGCCAGGGCGGCGCCGATGTCGCCGTCGTGGCGTTCCAGTTCGGTGCCGAGCCGGTCAGCGCCACCGACGGCGAGCGCGGAGCCGTAGCCGGCGAACAGGGTGACGCACCAGGCGGCGTCGCCGAGCAGCACCACACGGCCGTGGCTCCAGGTGGGGGCCACGACCTGGCTGATGGTGTCGAAATAGACCGAGTCGGTCCTCGCCATGCCCGCCAGAACCTCGGGAATGACCCACCGAGGTCACCGTACACCTGGGGCAGCACCGTGGCGGGGTCGTCGCCCTGGTCGTCGTGGCGGGCGCCGCGTGCGGTGCGGTAGCCGAAGAAGGCGACGTTGCGGCCGTCGCCGGCGCTGATGACCGCGACCGTGCGGCCACGGGAGGACAGGGTGCCGGTGGTGCCGGGCGCGATGGAGGCGGGGCTCTTGTCGAGCATGTAGACGGCGACCCTGTGTTCCAGGTCGAGCAGGTAGTCCTCCT
Source organism: Nonomuraea insulae (assembly GCF_042656245.1). Classification (NCBI taxonomy): domain Bacteria; kingdom Bacillati; phylum Actinomycetota; class Actinomycetes; order Streptosporangiales; family Streptosporangiaceae; genus Nonomuraea; species Nonomuraea insulae. The sequence goes on along the minus strand of NZ_JBHSPA010000028.1, from coordinate 30,748 downwards.
CGGGGCCGAAGACCAGGGCGCGGGTGGCCGAGTGCAGGCCGTCGGCGCCGATCAGCAGGTCGGCGTGCTCCACGGTGCCGTCGCTGAGGGTGGCGTGCACGGCGCGGGTGTCCTGGTCGACGGCGGTGACGGTGGTGGCGAAGCGGATCTCGGCGCTGTCGCGCACGTGCTCGTACAGGACGGTCTCGATGTCGCCGCGCAGGATGTTCATCGAGCGGGGGCCCATGGTCGCGGCGATGACCTCGCCGGTGAGGGTGAAGCGCCGCTGGCCGCCTGGCTTGTGATAAACGAGTTCTTCGGTGGTGAAGGCCCGCTGCTGGAGGTCGGGCAGGATGCCCATGCGTTCGGCGGCGTCGTAGCCGATGCCGCCGAAGCTGACGCCGTAGCCGCCGCTGCGGCGCTTGGGGGCGCGTTCGATGATGAGGCTGTCCCAGCCGATCTGGGACAGCCGCAGGGCGGCGGCCAGGCCGGCGATGCCGGCTCCGATGATGATGGCGCGCATATGAAGGTTCCTTGCTGAAGCTGGTTGAGGGTTAGAGCTGGTCGAGGACGCGCTGTTCGGCGGCGGGGTCGAGCCAGGTGCCGGGTGAGGGGGCGTCCGGGCGCGGGGCGGGGTCGCCTTCGGCCTGCAGCCAGGCCCAGGTGTCGGCGAGTGTGTCGCGCAGCGGCCGGGTGGTCAGCCCGGCGGCGAAGGCGGCATGCACGTCGGCGTCGTTCATGCCGGTCGGTGCCGGGTCGTGCGGGAAGCGCAGCCCGAACTCCATGCCCAGCCACACGCCTTCGCGGCGCAGCAGGTCCTCGCTCGCCCACACCAACTCGGCGTCGAAGCCGGTCACCTCCAGCGTCGTCGTCAAGAGTTGCCCGATCGTGGCCGCGCCGGGGCGGCCGGTCACCGTGTAGGCGCCGCCGAGCCGGCGTTCGGCGCACCGCAGCATCCAGGCCGCCATATCCCGGACGTCGATGTACTGCACCACCGCATCGGCCGGGCCAGGAGCCAGCACCCGGCCGCCTTTCTCCAGGCGGCGCAGCCACCACGGGACGCGGCCGACGTCCTCATACGGTCCCAGGATCATCCCTGCCCTGGCCAGCAGCGCCCGCTCGCCGAAAGACGCGACGACGGCCAGCTCACCACCGCGCTTGGCGGCGGCATAATCGGCGCTGTCATCGCTGTCGGAGTCGCCATCGACGAGCGGCGCGCTCTCGTCCGCGCCCGCCGGCCACGGCCAGCGGTGCACGCCGCGGCTGGAGACGTAGCCATAGTGGCCGGTCCGGCCGGCCAGCAGGCGGGCGCTGTCGCGTACGACGCGTGGGGCCCAGGCCCAGGTGTCGATGACGGCGTCCCATTCCTGACCGGCGAGCGCTGCGGTGAGCGCCGGGGTGTCGGTGCGGTCGGCGACGAGCGCCCGGACGCCGGGGGCGGGTGAGCGGCTGAGGCCACGATTGAGCGTGCTCACCTCATCCCCGCGCGCCAGCGCGGCCTCGACGATGGCGCGGCCCACGTGGTGAGTGCCGCCGAGAACGAGCAGTTTCATGACGCTCCAGGAGTCAAGGGGAGCCAGAGGGCTGACGGGTGGGAGAGGTCGTGGAAGATCTCGTGCTCGGATGCGCGCAGCTCGCGCCCGGTGGCCGACGGTTGGCCGGTGCCCGGGTTGCGGCCGTAACGGGGGTGGGCGCCGCTGGAGATCTGCAGCCGGAGCCGGTGGCCGCGGACGAAGCGATGGGCCAGCGGCCACAGCTCGATGTCGACGGCCCGTATGCCGCCGGGCCCGTTCAGCCTGACGATGCCATCGCACACGTTGAGCGAGCGGCCACGCGGGCTCACCTCACACAGACGGGCGAAGTAGTCGACGTCCGGGAGGGATGATCGGGCGTGCAGGCGGACCCGTACCGGGCCGATAACCTCGACGTCCTCGGCCAGGGGCGCGGTGGTGAAGGTGAGCACGTCCGCTCGTGCCTCAATGGCGCGGTTGTCCTTCGGGCCCGCGGACCTGCTCACCGCCGTCCCGCCCACCGTGGGGGTCGGGTCGCCGGGGTCGTAGCGGTAGCGGCTGGGGCTCGCCCCAGGCGCGGGGTCGTCGCGGCTCAGCCGGCCGCCCGGGTGCAGATACCAGCTGGTGGGCTGGTGGGCGGGCGGCCAGCCGGGCAGGTCCCGCCAACGGTTGGCGCCGGTGACGTACACCCGCACCCCGGTAGGTGCCGCATGGCCGTTCATGGCCGCGTCCAGGGCGGCCAGCGCGTCCTGCAGGCCCTCCCGGGTGTACAGGCCGCGGCCGTGTCCCCACGGCCCGACCAACAGCCGCACCTCGCGCCCGGCGGCCAGCAGGCGCGCGTGGTCGGCCAGCATGCCGGGCAGGAAGAAGTCGTACCAGCCGCCCTGCAGGTGCACCCGGGGCGGCATCCGCTCGGTGTTGGCGCGGTGGTCCATGCGCGCCCAGTACGCCTGGCCACGGCCGTTGCTGATCCACTCCTGAAACCAGCTCACCCGGTGCCCGGTGAGTGCCCGATCGGCCTGCTCCAGCGGAAGGGTGAGGGTGGCGCGGCGCAGCCTGCGGCCGGCGGTGAAGGTGGCCAGCAACTGCCGGGGCACGGAGAAGTTCCCGCTGAACATGGTGTCCACGAGCTGGACCCAGCCCAGCGCGTTGCCCAGCGCGAACGCGCCGCCCGGGTACATGAAGTGCTCGGCGAAGGCCGACGGCGCGTCCTGGATCAGCGCGATCTTCCACTCCGGGACGTGCCGCGCGGCCAGCTCCCACTGCACGAGGCCGAGGTAGCTGGCTCCCCAGGTGGCCAGCACGCCGCCGAACCACGGCTGGGCGCGCAGCCAGGTCAGGGTGCCGTCGGCGTCGGCGGGGTCGATGGTGAAGCCGTCGAAGCGGCCACCGGAGCCGGCCGTGCCGCGCAGGCTCTGATACAGCACCTGGTAGCCGCGCTCGGCCAGCAGCCTCGGCAACTGATCGAGCGCGTTGCCCCGGCCGTAGGGGCTGCGCAGCAGCACCAGCGGCGGCCGGTCCACATCGGCCGGGTAGTGGCGGATGGCCAGCAGAGGCGCCCCGTCGGCGGCCGGGATCACGATGTCGCGCTGCACCCGCACCGGGTGCCGGATGGCGGGACGCACGCCGAACAGGCGGCTGAGCAAGGTCATCAGGGGTCATCTCCTCGTCGGCACGTGAGAACTCACGTCGCCGACCAGGCTTCCCGGCACACCATCGAATCTCCGGAACGGAGCCGATGTCAGCAATATAGCGAATCTTCAGAAGTTTCTGAACACTTCTGAGGTTCGCTATCCTGATCGCCTAGGAGGTGGCGGGTGAACGACAGAGACGAGCAGTGGCAGGCGGCCGAACGGCTGGCCCTGACCCTGACCGAAGGCGGCTTGCAGCGCATGGCCGCCCGGACGCTGGCGGTGTTCCTGTTCACCGACGCCGAGACCGTCACCATGGGCGAGATCGCCGACCGGCTCGGCGTCAGCGCCGGCTCGGTCTCCGGCTCGGTCAAGTCCCTGCTGTCGGTCGGCCTGATCGAACGCCTGCCCGCACCCGGCAGCCGCCGCGAGCACTACCGGCTCCGCGACGACGCCTGGGCCACCCTGTTCACCAGCCAGAACACCGTCACCCAGCTCATGCTCGCCGCCGCCGAGACCGGCATCGCCACCACCACGGCCAGCGATCCCGCGCATCGACGGCTGACGCAGATGCGCGACTTCTACCAGTTCATGCTCAAGGAGATCCCCACCTTGCTGCACCGCTGGCAGCAGCATCAGGCCACCCAATCCAGATGACCTTTCCTGCGAAGACCGAAGCTGGGGCTCGCTCCGCGAAGGCCCGCCGTTTCACTTCAGGAAATGGCTCTTCCGTGAAGTAATCTGGCGGCACGCCGTCTCCCGCCTCCAGCCCAGCGTCCGTGTCCGCCGGACAGGATCGCGCCGAAATCACTTCACGAAAGGTGGTCGGGCTTCCCGAGCGGCTCGGTCCGGCCGTGCGCGGGGTCCGCTCGGCGGAAGCCACCGCCAAGATCTCCCGGCATTTGGAGCGCTTCAGTGCCTGGATCACCGACGGCCTCGGGCACGATCGGCTCTCGGCCGTCACCTCTGCCATCCGCTTGGCGACAGAACGGGAGAGTCTACCTGTCCAAACCGCCATGTACCTGGTTCGGACCATCTGAGTCTGTCGAGAACGAACGTCGAAGATCAGCCCGCGGCCGGTACAGGTCGATCGAGGACCGTGGTGATGGCGGTGAGGATGTCGGCGGGTTCGGTGCGGCTGCTGTAGTCGGGATGGACGTCGATCCAGGCGATGACGCCGTCGGCGTCGGTGAGGACGACCGTGGGTATGGGCATGGTTGCGGTGCCGTCGGCGTTTGCGGCAGCCACGTCGATGCCCATGGTCAGCTGTGTGGCGCGGGCGTCATGGCTGGGTGCGGTGATGACCCCCAGTTGCCGTGCGATCTGGTTGCCGCGGTCGGACAGCACGGTGAAGGTCAGGTCGTTGACCTGGCGCATTGACAGTGATCGGTCGGGTTCTTGCGGGCTGATCGCGATCAGGGGGATGTTCAGGGCGGTCAGGTGTGGCACGAGTTGCTGCTGGTAGGTGCGGAGTGCCAGGTTGCAGTAGGGGCACCAGTCGCCGCGGTAGAAGATGACGACGGCGGCCCGGCCGGCGCGCGTCTGCTCCAGCGTGGTCGCTCTGCCGTGGACGTCCAGTAGGTCACCGTCGGGCATGGCAGAGCCCGGGCGGAGGACTGCGCTGGGCACACCGGCCGCGTCCAGGTCGGCCTGTTCGGCGGTCAGGGCGGCGCGTACATCCGGCGGGATCTTGTTTGCGTGCTCGGCGATGAAGGTGGCACGTCGCTCGGCATACGTCTGATCTGTCGTGTTCACATGGTTTCCTTCGGTAATCGTGCATGGCTGCCGGGCGCGGGCGTCGGCACGCTGCCAGGGCGGGGTGTTGAGATCTGTTAGGCGTTGAGGGGCTCGCCGGTCTCGAGCAGGGTCTTCAGGCCGCTCAGTACGCGCATCCAGCCGGGGCCGGCCACTTGCGCGGCGGTCTTGGGGGCGGCTTCGAGCCGGTCGTGCACGACGGTGAGCAGGCATACGCCGTTGTCGGCGGGCTCGATCTGCCAGGACACTCGACTGGCCGGTTCCGCTGCCAGGTCGGGGTTGTACAGGCCGCGGTAGCCGACGACGAGCCGGTGGGGCGGGTCGGCGTCCAGGACGGTCTCGTCGCCCCAGAGGGTGGATCGATCCGGTGCGTGGTAGCGAAACGGTGAGCCGATGTCGCCGGTGGTCTCGACCAGGGCGCCGAACAGGTATCCGGCGCTGTATTCGGGTTTGGTGACGGCGTCCCAGATCTGCTGCGGGGTGGCCCGGATGAAGAGGTGGTAGGTCTGCGTGGCGGGTGCGGCAGTCGTGGTCACGGTGGTGCTCCTTCGGATGTTGTCGTGGCTCAGCCGGCAGGCTGGATGAGGAAAGCCGGGCGGCGGTGCGCCTCGCTGGCGAGGAGCTGAGCCAGGTCGCCGTCACCGGCATCGAAGGCGTCTCGGACGAAGGGCACCAGGCCGAAACTCCGGCGGTAGGCGCGCAGGACCTCGGGTTTGTGGTCGTCATCTACTTTGACGAGCCGTACTGGGCGGAATCGGCGTCCTAGGCCGAGTTCGGCTCAGGCGTCGGCGCGGAGGTTGTGGACCCAGTGGGTGTCCCTGGAGGGGGAGACGAGCCAGTGGTGGCTGTGATGGCGCAGCATGGCGATCGGGACGGTGCGGGGTGGTCCGCTCTGTCTGCCGCGGGTGCGCAGCAGTACCAGCGGTCCTATGGGGATGCCCCAGGTGAGGAGCAGGTTCGGGATGCAGCTGAGGTGGATCATCCGGGCGAGAGGCTGGAGGTGGTCACGGTTGGGCCTGAGTCCTGGCGGGGCCGCGGTCGGCGAGGTTGCGGGCGGCCCGGCCGAGCATGCGGCCGTTCATTCGTACGGCTTGGGCGCGCGGCATGAGCCGGGTCATCACCCGCATCAGCCTGCCCGGGATGTGCGTGGTCCGCCCTTTGAGGAAGGCCTTCATGAACTCGGCGACGGCCCGGTCGGCCGGTTGCGGGCGGATGGGCAGGGCCGAGCGGTCCAGGCCGAAGGCGTCGATGATCGGGGTGTCGACGTTGCCGGGCAGCATCACCGTGACGGTCACACCGGCGGGCGCGAGTTCGTGGTGCAGGGCTTCGCCCAGGTTGAGCACGTAGGCCTTGGCGGCGCTCTCGTGTGCCATGTTCGGCAGTCCCTGCAGGGCGCCGTGCGCGGAGACCAGCACGATGCCGCCGCGGCGTTGGGCATGGCGATGGGCGTGGCCGCGGGCCACCAGCCGGGGTGCGAGGGCGTGGACCAGGTCCAGGTGGGTGACGGCGTTGAGGGTGAGACGCTCGTGCAGGTCGGGCAGTGATTGATCGAGCAGCCGCCCGGGGCGGCCGGCTCCGGCGTTGGAGACGAGCAGCCCGACGTCGAGGTCTTCGCTCGCCTTCACGATGGCCGAGGCTCCGGCTGGTTGGCTGAGGTCCACGGTGACCACCCGGTGCGCGATGCCGTGGCGGCGGGACAGCGTCTCGCCCAGTGCGTGGAGCTTGTCGGTGGAACGAGCGGCCAGGACCAGATCCAGACCGGCTGCGGCGAGGTGTTCGGCGAAGGCTTTGCCGATGCCCGAGGAGGCTCCGGTGATCACTGCCCACGGCCCATAGGATAAGATTTCAACCATGATTTAGACTGTAATCTAGACATTGGTATAAACACAAGAACGGTAGGCTTTCTCGACGTGAAGAACCCGCCCGCGGATTTGGCCCAACGCCTGCTCGATGTCAGCGAACACGTGCTGCACACCGACCCGCCGCCCCGGCTGGAGGACGTCGCACAGCTGGTGGGGGCCTCGCGGGCAACGTTGTACTACTACTTCTCCGGTCGCGAAGACCTGCTGGCCTTCCTGCTCACCACGCACGCCAAGCGGGGAGCCCAGGCGGTGCAGGCCGTGACGAAGCCCGGCGACCCGCCCGAGTCGCGGCTACGCGCCATGGTGTCTGCGCTGGCGGAGTATCTCGGCCAGCACCCCGGAACCTGCGCCGGCCTGCTCGGCGCCCTGGGCGCCAGCGGCCGGATGAGCGAGGTCCTCGCAGCCAACGACACCTGGATCGCCGACCCGCTCCGCGATCTGCTCGCCGAAGGCAGCAAGACCGGTACCTTCGCCATCGACAACCTTGCCGATGCCGCCAATACGGTGCTCGGCGGTCTTCTCCTGGGAGTCTTGGGCCGGTCGATGGCCGGAACCGACGCCACCGACCCTGCCTTCCGCCGCCAACTCACCGAACAGACCGTCCGTGGCATCCTCACCCGCTGATCCGAGTCAAGCCTCCGTCCGCGCTGAGAGGTGATTGCGGCGGGGGTGATTGGCTTTGCCAACACCCCCTTGGAAGGGACCTGGAAGCAGGGATGCTGGGATTGGACGTTATCGGGGTCGAGGACCCTGCGCCCGGCATTCCCAGCGCGATCATCTCCGTGCATCACCGGTCCAAGTGCCTTATTGACGACCGCCTGGCCGCTGAGGGTCACGTTGGTGGTTCGGTCTCCTCGTGAGTGATGGGCAAGTGGATGAGGAAGGGGGAACGGCCGCGGAAGCCGCGGTGGAAGCGGCCGGGTGGTCCTGTGCCGAGGAATTCGCCCAGCCACGCCTGGTGTTCGATCTTCTCGTTGCGGATCGCCTGGGCCAGGAGATGAGTGCGTTGATCTCTGCCTTCGGTGAGGTCGCACAAGCCGTCATAAGGGTGGACGGCTCGTCGTATGTCTTCGATGAGCGTCGTCACCGGATCCTGCGCGCCGGCGGCGCTATCCTCCGGCTGTGCATGCCTGCCTTCCAGGAACCGCCGGATGTCGTCGGGGAGTCGTCCGTCCAGTTCGTAGATGCGGCTGACGAGCGCGTCGAAATGGCGGCGGTCCTCATCGCGGATGTCTTTGAGGATCTGGCGCAGTTCCTTATCGGCGAAACCGAGCGGATGTGCGGTCAGGATCGTGTAGCGGTAGACGGTGCTCAGCTCCACTGCGGCGGCGGAAGTGAGCCGGTCGATCAGGATGTTCACATCGACGCCCGCTCGCTCGACGACTTCGCGCGCGCTGATCATGTCGGCTCCAGGCGGTCAGGTTGCGGCGGGTTCCAGCGGGGCGCGTTCCTTGGGATTGAGCGCGAGGAAGGCCACCCCGGCCAGGGCACCGCCCGCCAGGTCGGCCAGAAGCCAGATCCAGATCTTGGACCAGGCGAACAACCCCATCCAGGCGGCGCCGACGGCGACCGCCGGGTTGAAGGCCCCGCCGGAGATACCGCCGACCGCGAACGCGCCGGCGGCCACGGTGAACCCGATGGCCAGGCCGTAGAAGCTGTTGCCCGGATGGTCCCTGCTGGTGGCCGCGTTCAGCACCACGTACGCAAGGGCGAACGTGAACAGCGCCTCGGCCAGCAGCGCGACCCCCAGCTCCCGCCCCGAGGGCGACAGCGCCGGCACGCTGCCGGGATTGACGATGTAGGAAGCGGTAAGCGCGGCCAGAACGCCGCCGGCCAGCTGGGCGACCCAGTACGGGACGGCATCCGCCAGGCTGATCCCGCCGCGCAGCAGCACGGCCAAGGTCACGGCGGGGTTGTAGTGGGCACCGGAGACATGTCCTCCGGCGTACACCATGACCATCAGGATCGCTCCGATGGCCACGGGCGCCAGGGGCGTCTTCGTCAAGACCGTGGCGCCGACCGTGAGGACGAGGAAGAAGGTTCCGATGAACTCCGTGATGTAGCGGCGCATGGATTTGTCCTCTCCGCTTCTGGACCGAGACCGATCACGCTCCGCGGTAGCGCATCCAGATCGTGCCATGAGCCTCGGCCTCAGGAGATTGCGGGCTTCTTACGGACGCTTACGGCTCCTTACGGCCCGCCAACTGGGAATGAGGGCCCTTGCATCATGGCCCGGGATCTGCCGAAGACGCGCCCGTTGAATCACTTCCATCCCCTGCAGGGCCCATTGGCACCGAGGACGGCGGCATGAACGTCCGGGCAAGGCGGCTGTGGCTGTCAATGTTGAGGTGCAGGGACATTCCGAACCAGTCGTCTATTACGGCTGGTACGAGCTACGCGTCTTCGCCGGAGCCGACGACCCGATCGTGAGCACCGCGACAGCCGCGCAAGCCACCATCGCCGGCTGGCTGGCAGGACTTGGCACCGGCTGGATCGTCGTCGCGTTCGCTTTGCTCGTCGTCGTCGGAGCGCTCGCGCTGCGCAAGCAGCGACAGCGCGATCGGACCCCTGAGTGAGTGATGCCGCAGGGCGGCACCAGGGATGTCCGCTGGACCGGCCCGTGAGGGCACGTTGAACCTGTTTCTGTCAGGTCAACGGCCATTGCCGCGTACGCACACGATGCCCTTGGAAGGCTCCGTTTTCCGGTGAGGAGAGACCCACGGGCCCGGAACGCCCGTGCGGGCGCCAGGCAAAGGTCGCTTGGAGTGCATCCTCTGCGCCCACTGAACCTGCTCACGATCTGAGACGCCACTACACAAAGATCGCCAGCGAGCGGTACTCGGCTCTGTCGCCGATCTTGTGACGCAGGCGCTCTGGGCAGTTGATCACATTCGGGGTGTCAGCCCGTTCCTCACATCCCACCAAGGGACACGGCGAAAGTACGGTTCGGCTCTCGAACTATCGGCCAGTACGGCTCCGGCCCATGTACTGATGTGCGGCGGTATCTCGGTCGCCACCATTGAGTTGTGAAGGCGATCGTCCAGACCAGTACCGCTCACCCGACGCCCCGACCGAGCCTCGCGCTACCCTTCTGGCCGCCTGCCCGGAGTCAAGTCGTTCCTGTTCCACAAGCCCGACGACGCCCTCATCCAGGCGATCAACCCGCGCGAGCGAGATCGAAGGAGACGACCCATGAACCCGCCCCCTCACCCCCCGCTGCCGATCCCCGCGCATCTCAGCGAGGCAGCCCGCCAATTCCTGACGCAGCCGCCGACGCAGGCGCCCGCTCTTCCCAAGCGGGACGACACCGACGGCTGGCTGCGCCTGATCGAGCAGACCAACGGCTACATCCGCACCTGGCTCGCAGACCACGCCCTTCCGGCTCCGGTCGCTGTCCAGGACACACACATCGCCGACATCCACACGTACGTCCTGCGCGCCGAGAGCGATCCCGCCACCGACGAGGGGCCGATCTACCTCGACATCCACGGCGGCGCCCTCCTCTATGGCGGCGGCGACCTGTGCGCTCACGCCGCCGGCGACGCGGCCCGGAGCACCGGGATGACCACGTGGAGCGTCGACTACCGGATGCCGCCGCTGCATCCTTACCCCGCCGCGCTCGACGACTGCCTGACCGTCTACCGGGCCCTGCTGAAGGTCTGCGACCCGGCCGACGTCTTCGTCGGCGGCGCCTCGGCCGGCGGCAACCTCGCCGCCGCACTGCTGGTGCGGGCCAAGGACGAAGGGCTCCCGATGCCGGCGGCGCTGGTGCTACGGACGCCGGAGGTCGACCTCACCGAGTCCGGCGACAGCTTCCACACCAACGCCGGCATCGACAACGTCCTGTCCAGCCTGCGGGAGGTGAACGAGCTCTACGCGGACGGGCACGACCTCTCCCACCCCTACCTGTCCCCGCTGTTCGCCGACCTGTCCGGCTTCCCGCCCACGTTCCTCCAGTCCGGCACCCGGGACCTGTACCTGTCCAACACCGTCCGCATGCACCGCAAGCTCCTGTCGGCCGGCGTCGAGGCCGAACTGCAGGTCTTCGAGGCCATGCCACACGGCGGCTTCGGCGGCACCAGCCCCGAGGACGCCGAACTCGCCGCCGCGGTGCGTCGCTTCCTCGATCGGCACCGGCGCCGACACTGAGCAGTCGCCAAGATTCAGTCTGGATCCCTTCAGCGCCTGCGGAGAGCACCACTCACAGCTTCAAGATCGACTCATGGCTGGTTCGCCGTCTTTCGGCTGAACCGGTCCAAGCCTTCAGCCCCTGGCCGGCGCCTGGCCAGGCATGACGCGCTGCAGCTACGATCCCGCATATTGGCCCTCGCAACCCTCACCATCACCAAGAGTGTTCGGCACTGTGCAGGCAGTGAGGTCGGCGGTGTGAGCAGCGCCTCTCCGGGGAAGATCCTGGTGCGGTCAGCGCACGATGGGGCTGGCTGTCAAAGGCGCAGCCCGAGGGGCGCCGCTGCCACGAGGCCGCCGTCGATGACGAGGTCCTGACCGGTGATGTACGACGCGTCGTCCGAGGCCAGGAAGGCGACGGCGGCGGCGACATCGTCCGGGTGGCCGAGCGAGCCGAGCGGCACCTCCGCCGTGATGCGGGTCTCCGCGTCGGGGTCGATGGCGGACCGGTACATCTCGGTCTCGATGTAGCCGGGGCTGACGGAGTTGACGCGGATGCCACGCGGCGCGAGGTCGGTGCCGAGCGTGCGGGCGAGATTGTGCACGGCAGCCTTGCTGGCGGCGTAGATCGAGGCCGCTGGGAGGCCGCGGTGCAGGGTCCAGGAGGCGTTGATGACGACGGCGCCTCCGTCGCCCATCAGCGGCAGCGCCTTTTGGATCGTGAAGAACACTCCCTTGAAGTTGATTCCGACGGTGTGGTCGAAGTCCTTCGGGGTGAACTCTGGCCTGAAGTCCGCAATTCCGGCATTGGCGAAGACCGCGTCGAGGGCGCCGCGCCAGGTCTCGATGCCTCGCACGAGGAGGTCGAGGTCGGCGTCAACGCTGACGTCCGCGCGGACGGGCAGGACCCGCTCGGAGCCCAGGCGTTCTGCCGCGGTGTCGAGGCGGGCCTGGTCGCGGCCGGTGATGACGACGTACGCGCCCTCGTCGAGGAGTCTGCGCGCGGTCGCGAAGCCGATGCCGCTGGTGCCGCCGGTGATCAGAACTGTTTTGTTCGTGAATCGCTTCATGCCGGCGATCCTCCAGCGGCGGGAGCTTACGCGGCAGTGTTGGCTGAACCTGGGTCTGACACCACCACCAAGCGCTCCAGCAGGGCCTCCGTTCCCGTCCCGGGTGCGGGGGTGTGCAGCGATAGGCGGTGGCCGGGCAGTTCGGGCAGCGGCAGGGTGGTGGCCTCGAAGGTCAGCGTCCCCAGGCCGGGAATCTCCAGGGCCTTGGTGCCGTGGGTGGGACCGCCCACGGGGAGTTCCGCCCAAATCTCGGCGAAGGCGGGGCTCGCGGCACACATGTCCGCGGCCAGGCGGCCGAATTCGGGATCGTCCGGGTAGCGGGCGGCGTCCGCCCGGAACAGGCCGACCATCGCTCGCGCCGCGTCGTGCCAGTCCACGACTGCCGCACGGTAGCGGGCGTTGGTGAAGAAGCTGACCAGGCAGTTGTGGTCGTACTCGTTGCACTGGAACACGATCTCCGCCGCGCGGTTGACCGCGAGGACGTTCCAGTGCCGGTCGATGATGTACGCGGGCCGCGGCAGCCAGCCCTCCAGCAGCCGCCGCACGGCATCGGGGACCCGGCCTTCGGACGGCGCCGCCTGCGGCGGATTGAGGCCGGCGAGGAGGTACAGGTGCTCGCGCTCGGCGGGCTCCAGGCGCAGCACCCTGGCGATGGCGTCCAGGACGTCGGCGGAGACGTTGATGTCGCGTCCCTGCTCGAGCCAGGTGTACCAGGACACTCCTACGCCGGCGAGCACCGCCACCTCCTCCCGCCGCAGCCCGGGCGTACGGCGGCCCTCTCCTGCCGGCATGCCCACGTCAGCGGGCCTCACCCGGGCTCGCCGCGAACGGAGGAATGCGCGCATCTCGGAACTGCGCCGCTGCCGCGCATCTGTGGAGAGCCGGGAAATGCCCATCAGGTCATGCTATGTCGTGACTAACAGACCTCGTCTGTACGGCGCGCCCACGCGTGTCGCTGCCCGGGGATGCTGCCGACCAGGCCGCCTCGTGCGCGAGCGCGCTGTGCCGCAGCATTTTCTGGATAGAGGTTTCTGGACGGTGTCGCGCCTGGTCGCCAAGGTGTCCGGAAAGGTATACGTTTCTGGACGGGCTCGGATGCTTACGGTCGCCATCCGTCCGCACGAGGTTGCCGGACTTGAGCCGGATGCACCCGGATTCCTGGGCGCTGACGCCGTCCGTCGCATTCTCAACTCGCTCAGCTACCTCGGGTCGGCTGGGCAAAGTCACCAACATCGAGGTCACGAATCGATGGTCTTCCAGAAGGCGCACTGGTGTTCTGCGCTGAGGTCGGTCTGGCCGACGGTGGTTGTTGCGAGTGATTGCGCCCGGCCGCCGTCCTGGAAGGGCATCCAGCGGGGTTGTCCGTTGCCGTTGGGGTTTCCGGTGGCGGCGAACCGGGTCCAGTAGCTGATCATGGTTCTGGTCGCCGCGCCGCCGTGATCGCTCATGTACGTGATAATGGACGATCATCACGTACATGAACATTGGCGGTCAGCCGTCAGCGGGCAGCGTCCCCTGGTCGCGGCATCGGCTGCTCGCCTCGGCCTCGCCATCTTCTCGAACAGCTCGGCGGCGCGGGCGTAGCCCTGCGGCCGAGCAATCCCAGGCACAACCCGGCGCCGGCCAGAGCGTTCGACCGGGTGAGTATCGCGATGTTGGGTTTCATCTCCGACCACGCCGGAGAGATCCACGCCTGGAACCGGGAGTACCGGTCCCGAACCCCTCATTTTCGAGATCCAGACCGCCGGCGACCCGGCGCGAAACGAGCCATTCGAGCACGCCGGAGGCCGTTTCGCCTTCGACGCGCCACACAACCGACTCGTCATCTCGTGGGTGTGAAATCGATCCCCACGCTTGGAGCGATCACGCCCGTGCCCGGCACCACAAGCATCCGGCATGTGTGTGAGAACCTTGAGGCACGGCACATTGAGCTGCAGTCCTACCCGTTCATTCCGTTGTTTCGTCAACGAGTTCTGTGATGGTCGCGACTTCGTCCTCGCTGAGGTTCACCGACGCGGCGGCGACGTTCTCTCGCAGGTGGGCGAGGCTCTTGGTTCCGGGAATCGGAAGCATGGTGGGGGAACAGTGCAGGAGCCATGCGATCGCCAGCTGCTGCGGGGTGACGCCGTGCGCGGCGGCGATGGGGGCAAGGATCGACGCCACGTGCTCCGCATTGCCGCCTCCGTCGCGAAGGCTTGCCGGATGCCAGGGTGAGAAGACCGCGCCGGCCTCCTCAGCCGCCGCGAGCAACTTGCCTCCCATGCGATTACCGACGTTGTAGAGAGCGGTGACCGCCGCGATGTCGGCGATGCCGCGCGCCGTTGCGAACTGTTCGGGTGTGACGTTGGAGAGGCCGATGTGCTGGATATAGCCCTCGTCCTGCATGGCCTTGAGCTCCCCGATCTGGTCTTCGAAGGGGGCGTCGGTGGCATGTCCGCTGTGGAGGTAGTAGAGCTGCACGCGATCGAGGCCGAGCCGCTGCAGGCTCATCATGAGCGATTGTCGGAGGTACTTGGGGTTTCCGACCCAGCCGAGGGTTGAGTACTCGTAACCGCCGCGCACGAACCCGCCTTTGGTCGCGATGATGAGCTCGTCCGGATACGGGTAGAGGGCCTCGCGGATCAGGAGCTCGTTCGTGTGTGGTCCGTAGACGTCAGCGGTGTCGATGAAGTTCACGCCCTGGTCCAGGAGAGAGCGCAGGAGCTGGACGCCGCCCTCGTGGTCCGGATACGGGCCCCACACCTGAGGGCCGGTGAGCTGCATGGCTCCATAGCCGATCTTGCTGACCTCGAGGTCGCCGCCGATGGTGATCGTGCCGGGCTTGTATGCCACAATGCGCTACTTCCTGTGATGAAATGGAGCCACTCCCCGATTATGCGGGGACATTCCCCAGTTTACTGGGGAGTCTATCCGTTTAAACCAGATTGGCTCTGTTCATGCGCGACTTGCTCGCTCAGCGGCGCCCGCATCGGGCGGACGCCGCACGCAACTTCGATGCCCTCGTCGCGGCTGCGCGTGACGCCTTCGCGGAGCTCGGTGCCGACGCGAGCATGGACGAGATCGCGCGACGAGCCGGCGTCGGCAACGCGACGTTGTATCGAAACTTCCCCACCCGTGACGCGCTCGTCGAGGTCGTGTACCTCTCGGAAGTTCAGGCCGTGTGCGAGTACGCCGAGGAGCTCGCGGGAGCGGACGATCCGTTCGGCGCCCTCGTCGCCTGGCTTCGACGGTTCGTCGAGCTCGCGAACACCAAGCGCGCGCTCATCGAAGGTCTGGCCTTCAACCCGAACGCCTATCCGGTGGCGCGCGACGCCCTCTACGCCGCCGGCGGCTCGCTCATCGCCCACGCTCACGAGGCAGGGCAGGTCGATCCAAGCCTCGATATCGACGACGTGATGCGATTCGCAATCGGCGTGAGCGTCGGCGTCTACCGTAATGACGACCAGCGCGAACGCGTCTTCCGAGCCGCGGTGAAGGGCATTGCGGGCTGAGCAGTCTTACCAGAATGATCAGCGGGTGAGGCGTCGCCAGCAGATTACGGCGGGCGCGCCCGAGAGTGAGCAGGTCAGGGCACCAGATACGTACTGTCGCGGGCGTCGGTGACGGCCATGTGGCCGGGGGCGTGGCCGATGGCGAACGGCGGTCGCGCCCGCATCACCGCGGCCTGGGGGATCACCCCGCAGGCCCAGAAAACCGGCAGCTCGCCGACGCGTACCTTCACCGCGTCGCCGAAGTCCGGCCGGAACCAGATCTGGTCCTCAAAGCCGTCCTTGCTGGCCGAATAGATGGCAAGGCCCCAGCGGTGAGCTGAGCCTCCGTAGCGCAACCGCATCAGCGGCAGCATCTCCCCGTCGGCCAGCTCCCCTTCCACGTAGCCGAAGGACGCGCGGTAGCGCACATGGACGGTGGTCAGCTGGGGCCAGGCGTCCTTGGCGTGAGCACGAAGCCGCTGGGCCAGGGATGCCTTGGTCGACTCGGGGAACGCGGGCGCTGTGATCAGGAGCATGCTTGGAGTTGGTGGTCCGCATCCCGCCGTTGTCCCACACGTCGCGCGCGGGGGAGAGCGGCCTCCATAACCGACGAGCAAGAACGGTACGCCCGGCTCGCCGAACCGCCGCTGCACGAGCGCAGTGGGACCCGCCGCTGGACGATGGACGCCGCCAAGCGACTGGTCGGCCACCAGGTCGAGCGCCCGGTCAGCGTGCAGGAGAAAGTCGAGCGCATCCGCGACCCTTACTTGGGTCCGCTCACTACTTGATGACCGCGTCCCGTGGTCCGCCGTAGACGGGGTTCTTGTTCAGCCGGTGCTCCGTCACGAGCAGACGGATCACTCCCTTGGCGTTCTCCTCCGCCTCCCAGACGACCCAATGGTTGCCGACGGGTTCCTCCTGTGTGCGGTCGATGCCGTAACCCCCGGGGTTTCCCGGCGGGATGGAGATGATCGCGAAGATGACCTTCTTGCCACGACTCCTTAGCTCGGGCAAAACCTCGCCGACGGTCTTCTCCTCCACCCGCAACCCCTCTAGCGAGCGGCCCTTGTCGGTCGCGATGCGGAACTCCGGCTCGATTCTCTTCGGCGTGGGGGCGGGCACAGGCTCGCAGGGCGCCACCGGGCCCTCCATCAGGTACGTGGTGGTCAGGCCGCCCTTGCCGCTGATGGTCCAGACGAATGTCTGACCGGGACCGAACAGCTCGGTGTTGATGCGCATCTGCCAGCCCTCCGACTCCCCGGGGATGTTCTCCGGCAGGCTGTACAGACCGCGGGGGATGTTCTCCACGAACTTTCCGCGCGGTTCCCGGCACATCATGCCCTTGGGGACGTAGTCAACCAGCGCGGGCACCTTCAACTCCTCCAGCCGCCTTTTCAGCCCGGCGGCGTCACTGAAGTCGCGGATCTGGATTGTCACCATCCCGTCCTCCAGGTTGACGGCGTACGAGCTGGGCACGCCGTCCTGCAGCACGATCGGGACCGCCACGAGGCCCGCGGCGAGCGCGACCGCGCTCGCCAGCCCGAACGCCAGCCGCTTGGGCGCGTACCGGCGGGAGGTCCGCCGCACCGTGCCGGGCTCCTGCGCGATGATCGCGGCCAGCAGCGCGCGCGCCGCCGCGCTGGATGGCTCACCGCCCTGGCCGCCGGGTTCGACCCGGGCCAGCGGCTTGATCGCCTCGATCTCGTCGATGTCTTTCACAGCATTTCTCCCTGCGGTTTCTCCGCCAAGACCAGCCGGCTCTCTGCAGTGACCTGCACGCCCGCCTCGGCGAGCGCGCCGGACAGACGCCGGCGGGCGCGGTGCAGCCTGATGCGTACAGCGTTGCGGGACAGCCCCAGCGCCTTGGCGATCTCCTCGCGCTCCAAGCCCTCCCAGGCGACCAGGGACAGCAGCTCCCGGTCGTCGTCAGGCAGGCTTCTGAATGCCCGGCCGATCGCGTCCAGCTCGACTTCGGTGTCCGGGGAATGCCCGTACAGGTCGGCCAGCTCGGCGTCGAGCTCTGCGGTGCGCGCCCGGCGGCGGTTGTCGCCCCGGAAATGGTTGGCCAGAACCTTGCGCGCCACGCCGTACAGCCAGGGTGTGGCTTCGACGCCCTCCGGCAGCTCGTCCACCCGGCGCCAGGCGACGGTGAAGGTTTCCGCCACCACGTCGGCGGCGTCCTGGGGGGAGTCGCAGCGGCGCGCGGCGTAGGCAGTGATTTGGCCGTAGGCCCGGTTGTAGGCGGCCTCAAATTTGGCCAACCGCTCATCGTCCACGGGCGGTTTCCATGGCGAATCTCCTCATCGGCTGATCTACACGGACACCTATGCCTATGTGCGCGCAACGCCCATCATTTCCGCCGGGCCACATCTAGAGGCTCGAGCACCACCCTGGGCGAAATGCCTTCGACACGGTCTGGTTCCAAGGAGATCCTGTCGCGGCAGCGCAGTTCTCCGCCGCCACTCCGACGAGGCTCCCAAAAGATCATTCAGGGGTATGAAAACACCTTCTTAGCTTGTTCTTTATCCTCCGGATTGTTGTAGAGCTGCGAGGGTGCGGCCCCGTTTGACGGTCTTGCCCACGTCGTAGCGGGGCGCGGGTCGGCGATTGGGGATCCCTGGTGGACGTCCTGGGCCGGGTCGAGAGGGTTTGGGTGCACCGGCCGGCTGAGCGGGAGGCTGTCGCAGAGGTGCCGATCTTCACCTGTCAAGGTGATCTTTGACGGTCGGGGATTCGTTTCTTGATCGTCATTATGATCACGTCAGTCACGGTGATCACACGGGCGTCGTGCATGCGTGACGTTCAACTTCATCCCCTGCGCCGCGGAGCGTGCGTTGGTGTTTCCGCCGAAGATCCGGGACTGGCTGCCGCCGAAGCATCTGTGCTGGAAGATCCAGGCGGTGGTGGAGGAGCTGGACTTGTCGGGGTTCCTGGCCGGTTACCGTGCCGATGGAAAAGCAGGCGCGGCCTATCACCCCGCGGTGCTGCTTGGGTTGGTGCTGTACTGCTACAGCAAGGGAATCCGCTCGTCGCGCAAGATCGAGGCGGCAGCCATCTCCGAGGAGACGACGTTCTGGCCGGCCAGCAGGGTGCCGCCCACGTCCACCCGGGCCCAGCCTTGGGCGTAGTAGGTGTCGGCGAGGGCGGCGGCGGGTGCGAAGACGGCGACGGCTGCGAGTGCCGCTGCGATGCGGACGACCATCCTGGTGTTGATCATTGTCTTCCTCTTCTTTCTACAGGCTCTTGGTGAGGTGCTGACTGGTGGTGCCTGTCACGGGATGAAGAGGAAGAAGGAGCCGTTGACGTTGGTGCTCGGCCCTGTGCCCACGACGACACGAACGGTGTTGTCTGCGTTGCCGCAGTTGACGCTGGGCCTGAGGAAGGCGCTGGCGTGGCTGCGGGGGGATTCGGTGGCAGTTCTGGAACAAGAGTTGTGGAACGACTTCCGGAACGAACTGTGTCCCCGTGTGTCCGTTTCGACGTGGTCGCCGGGACCGGCCGGGCCAGGTGTTCCGCGGAGCGCACCGTGTGTACGCGGTCGGCCCCGCCGGGAGCGCGGGGCCGGTGCGTCGCCTGGATACCCGATCCGCAATCCGGCCGAGCAGTTGCGGGAACATGCCGACGCCGATGCGAAACGCCTGGAGTTCGAGCAGGCTGGCTCCGGCTGTACCCGTTGGCGGGTCAGTGCGCGAGCACGTCCGCGAAGCCGAACGTCGCGACCAGCGCCGGATCGTGGAACTTGATCACGCGGGAGACGCCGGTGGCGGTGGGGGCCAGCACCACGGCGCCGTCGGCTCGGAGCGCGCCGTCCGCATCCCGGTGGTACACGACGGCGGCGGGTTGGCCGTTGGCGGTGGTCGCGATCAGCCGCCAGTCGCCTGGTGTGCCCAGCACATACGTGTCGAGCATGTGGATGCACATCGCCCGGCCCGCCTGCCATTCGCGGAATGGCGTCGCCTCCAGCGTGGCATCCGCGCGCAGCACCTGTTCCAGCAGGCCGGCATCGGAGCGCTCGAAGGCCGCGATGTAGCCGTTGAGCAGCGCGCGTGCCCGTTGGTCGGTCGGTTCGAGCAGTTCCTCGGGCTCCGGCTTCAATTCGTCCAGCCGGGCGCGGGCGCGCTGCAGACCGCTCTTGACCGCTGCCGTGGTGGTGTCGAGGATCTCCGCGGTCTCGGCCGCCGAGAACGCCAGCACCTCGCGCAGGATGAGGATCGCACGCTGGCGGGCGGGCAGGTGCTGCAGGCCGGCGATGAGCGCCAGCCGCAGCGACTCGCGTTCGACCACCACCGCAGCCGGATCGTCGGCGGGCGGGGCGATCCACGCGTCCGGCAGCGGTTCCAGCCACGAGACCTCACCCGGCGCAACGGTACTCGGCGGGCGATCGGGTCCGTCGTAGGAGCCTGTCAGACCCGAGGGCAGCACCCGGATCGGGCGCGGTTTCAACGCCGTCAGGCAGACGTTGGTAGCGATCTTGTAGAGCCAGGACCGAATCGACGCCCGGCCCTCGAATCCGGGGTAGGACCGCCACGCCCGCAGATAGCTCTCCTGCACCAAGTCCTCGGCGTCGTGCGCCGAGCCGACCATGCGGTAGCAGTGCGCCAGCAGCTCCCGGCGGAACCGCTCAGTCTCGGCCGTGAACCGGTCTTGATTCGGTGCCGCCCGCAGATGCGATGTCACGCCGCGAGCCTAGTGCTGCAACACGTCCGGGCGTGGTCCACGTGCCGACAACACCAGGCTCCGCCACCATCGACGACGCGGGCACCCTCTCGGAGAGGCGGCATCTGCGATCAGACCTCGTCGAGCTGCAGGATCATGCCGCGGAAGGTCGCGTAGCGGGCCAGGTTCGCCACGGCGTCCTCGGCGGTGCGCCGGCCGATCTCGGACCCGAGCGCGGCTTTCAGCGCAGCCATGTCGTCCCAGTCCAGCATCACGACCATGTAGCACGGCTCGCCGATCACGGCTGCCGGCTCATGACTGCGCGTGTAACGACGCAGGCCCGGATACTGTTTCGCCAACGGGATGTGGACATCGTGGTAGTGACGTTCGAACGCGTCGACGTCGGAGGGGGTGTCGTACATCACGACGAATCGCGCCATCTGCCTGGCGGCCGAGTCCACGGTTGCGGTCATCTGTTTCGACTCCTGTCATGGGAACCTCCGGTGTGCGGCGTCACCGGCTCGGTACAAGGGGGTTTCCTCAGGGAAGCAGGGCGAGTTTGCCGACGGTGGCCCTGGCTTCCAGCTCCGTCAGCGCTTTCGGGCCGTCGGCCAGCTCGTACACGGTGGGCAGGATGGGGGCGAGCACGCCGGCCGCGATCAGCGCGGACAGCTCACCCATGAGCTCGCCGAAGATCTGCGGCGCGGCCTGGATCAGCACGCCGATATTGAGGCCGATGACGTGGACCTGGTGCTTGTACACCAGCTCCCAGTTGGTGATCGGGGCTTCGCCGCCTGCCACACCGTAGACGACGACCCGGCCGGTGACCCGCTTGGCCGCGGCCAGGCTGGCGGCGAAGGTGGCGCCGCCAGCCGACTCCAGAACCACATCGACGCCGGAACCGCCGGTCAGCTCCGCCACTTCGGCGGCGAGGTCGCCACCGAGAGAGTCCAGGACGTGGTCGGCTCCCAGCGCCAGCACTGTCTCGTGCTTGCCCGGCGAGGCGGTGGCAATGACCGTCGCACCGTAGTGCTTGGCTATTCGCACCGCAGCCTGGCCGGTCCCGCCCGCCGCGGCGTGGATCAGCACAACGTGCCCGGTGCCGATGCCGCCCAGAGGCTTGAGCGCGGCCAGCGCGGTGGGCCAGTTCACGACCAGACCCAGCGCCTGCTGCTCCGTCCAGCCCGAAGGCACCGGCACCGCCGCAGCCGCGGGCAGGACCATGTACTCGGCGAAAGCGCCGTCTCCAACGCCGACGACACGGGCCCCCGGTTGCGGGCCGGTCACCGCCTCGCCCACCGCGATGACCTCACCGGCGGCCTCGAAACCCGCCAGGTACGGTGGCCGCGGGCCGTCTCCGAACGTGCCATGGGCCCTCGAGATGTCGGCGAAGTTGACCCCGGCGGCGCTGACGCGGATCAGGACCTCGCCCTGGCCGGGGCTCGGCACCGGCGCGTCGGTGATCAGGCGCATGTCCTGCGGACCGTTAAGGGAAGTCTGCTGCAGCGCGCGCATGGTCGCGGGAATCCTCATCGGCAATCAGCCTTTCTATCTCGGCGTACATGAGAGAGACCGACCGGCCCGTTGCGCGGGCCGCGCCTCCCCCCATGTAGACCCCGGCCACCACAAAAAGGAATCGGCCGCTCCCGAACCGCACGGAGTCAGCTTTCGCCGAGGGTGAGCCTGCTGTTCATGTTGGCCTTCGGGGAGGATCGGACCGGATTTTGGCGCTACGCGAGAAGGGCTTGCATTCGGTACCTAGGTACCGCAGCCAGGGCAGGGCATGTACGTGATAAAGATCTGTTATCACGTACATGAGCGATCATGGTGGCGCGGCGACCAGGAACACTCCTCGCTGGGGCGGTGCACGACTCCGGCACGTTATCCGGTACATCGCACCGGGCATCGCGCGGCGGCCGGCATGAGCGCCGCGCCGAAGGTAACCGCCCTGCGCGGCGGGCACATCACGCTCGCCGCGGCCGCCGACGCCTTCCTGGCCACCCCCCGCACCGCCAACCCCAACACCCACCGCGCCTACGCCTCGGCCATCGACCGCACCATCGAGCGACTCGGCCGCGACCGGCCGCTCGCCGACGTCACCGACGCCGAGATCGGCGCCGCGCTCACCGAGCTGTGGGGTACCAGCGCGCCGGCGGCCTGGAACCGCAACCGCGCCGCCGTCACCTCCTGGCTGGCCTGGTGCCGCACCAAGAAGCACTGGGCCGCGCCGTCGGTCCCGGCTGAGGCCGAACGCCGCAAGGAGAGCGCTGACGAGACCCGCGCGGTCGCCAAGACCACCATCCATCGGCTGCTGTCCCGCCGCGACATCCCGCTCCGGGAGAAGACCCTGTGGCGGACGCTGTACGAAACGGCCGCCCGGACCGCCGAGATCCTCGCGCTGAACGTCGAAGACCTCGACCTGGAGCACCGCCGCGCCCCCGTCCGCTCCAAGGGCGGCGCCACCGAGTGGGTGTACTGGGACAGCGGCACCGCCCATTTGCTACCCCGCCTCCTCCGGCTCCCCGACGGCAACACGCGCACGCACGGCCCGCTGTTCCTGTCCGAACGCCGCCCGGTCCCGGCCCGCCGCCCCGCGGCCGCCGACATCTGCCCGCACACCGGCCGCGCCCGCCTGGGCTACGACCACGCCCGCGTCCTGCTGGACAAGTACGCCGGGCTCGACCTGCACCAGCTGCGCCACAGCGCCGCCACCCACCTCGGCGAGGCCGAAGTACCGCTGCAGCTCATCATGGGCAAGACCCGCCACAAGAACCCCCGCACCGCCATGCGCTACGTCAAACCCGGTGCCGAAGCCATCGCCAAGGTCACCGAGGTCCTGGCACCCCGCCGCCGTACCCACTGATCAGGAACTTCTCCGAGTGGGAGGGGACGCTGCCCCTTTCTCTCGTACTTGGTCTGGCCCCGATCATGAACAGGCTGCTGACCGAGGCCCAGGCCGGGGAGCGCCGGCCGGGTTCGCGCGGACGTTCACCAGCAGTCTCGACACCACGGGCCTGTCCTGGAATCAGACGTTCTCCCTCGGGGTGCCGCTCGGCACCGAGGTGCTCTCCGTACTGCTGACGCTCGTGGCGGCTCGGCACCGCCATCTTCCGCGGCCTCACCGCCCCCTCCGCCCCCGTCGAACCAGCCGGCGGCCGGGACATCTCGGCCGCGCCCGATGCCGGCACTCCGCTGCCCTGGGGTGAGAGACCGGCGTCACCGAGGCGACGCCCCGCGCTTCACCCGACGGGGCCGTCAGATCGAGCGCGGCCCCGTGGTGCGAGACGCGGAAGAGGCCCTGCCCTCGCCAGCATCACGGGCTCGTGGTGCTCTTTCCCGCCCACGTCACCCGCTACTGTGCATGGCCGGACATCGCCTACCTGCCGGTCACCGATCTGGAGCCGCTGTCGTACGCGCTGGTGTGGCGCAGGGAGGCGGAGAGCGAGCCCATCCGGGCCCTGGCCGGGATCATCCGTGACCTGGGCCCTCTCCCGCCGGCCTCTCCCGGCTCTTGATGTCGTCCGTCACCCTCGGGTGGGATCTGATGCCAAGCGGGCCGGGTGTTGCCTGGCTGTACGCCAATTCGCGCTGTCCCCGACGGGCAGGTGAGTGGCGGCGTCGCAGTCGCAGGAGCCGACCCGGACAATTACGAGAGATCGAAGGGGGCGGGGAAGTAACCTTCCCAGATCTGGCGGGAGGCCTGTTCGGGGTAGGGCAGAGTCTTCGACTCGGTGTCCAGGACGCGGGTGAGGTGCCCGCCGGGCCGGTGGGCGGACCAGCCCGCGTCGCCGGTGGTGATGAAGCGGACCCATGCCTCCTGGAGTTCGCGGGAGAGCGCGACGGCCTCGGGAGTGGGCTCCTCGCCGATGAGCTGGGTGCCGGCGGGGCTGTCCAGCGTGCCGAACGCCAGGGGCACGTCGAGGCTGTGGCAGGCGCCCAGGATGCCGCCGAGGGCCGGGGCGGTCCAGCACAGTTCGAACAGGTACGAGGTGCCGCCGGCTGCGGCGTTCGCCTCGGCCAGCTTCTGTGACGGCATGCGGAAGAGGGCGTCGGAGTACACCGTCTCCACCAGCTCCTCCGGGCCTGCCTGCGGGAACGCGGCACGGTAGGCCCGCGCGCCGTGCGGCTGCGGGGCGAGCAGGTCCAGGGCTGCGTGGGCGTCCTGCTCGGTGAAGGTGCCCTGCCGTCCGCTCATGACGCTGAAGTACCGGAATTCGTCCCGGGTGTGGCCGACGAGCAGTTCGGTCCCGCTCGCGCGCGCGCCGGTCAGCGCGGGCCAGGGCGTTTCCGGCAGGACCTCGCCGTCGACGACGGGGCACAGCGCGGTGCCGGTCTCGGTGAGGCGTCCCCAGCTCTCCCGGTGCGCGTGGAGGCCGGCGTTGAAGGAGGTGAGCTCGGCGGCCAGGTGCCAGGGGTCGATGTCGCGCAGGGCCTCGGCGGTGGGGGCCGCCGCGCCGAGCCGGTCCGCGAACGCGGCGGTGACCTGCCGTGCCAGCGCGGGGGTGCTGTGCAGCCCCGGCACCGAATGGGCGATGGCCCGCCGGAACAGTCCGCGCGCCGGCGTCATCGTCAGCAGGGCGGCGACCGACCCTGCCCCGGCGGACACCCCGGCCACGGTGACCCGGCCGGGGTCGCCTCCGAAGGCGGCGATGTTGCGCTGCACCCACTCCAGCGCCGCGATCTGGTCGAGGAATCCGCGGTTGGGCGGCGCGTCGTCGAGGAACGCGAAACCCTCCGCGCCCACACGGCAGTTGATGGTCACCACGACGAGTCCCGCCTCGGCCAGCGCTGCCGGGTCGAACATCGGGTCGCTCGACGCCGCCGAGAGGTAGCCGCCCACGGGGATCCACACCAGCACCGGCAGTCCCGCCGCGCCGGGATCCGGAGTGCCGACGTTGAGCGTCAGCCAGTCGGTGCCCTGCGGGGGCACGTCGATCGGCAGGGACAGTGGCACCACGGGGCCGAACTCGACCGCCTGCCTCGTCCCCTCCCAGCGGTGCGGCGGCGCGGGCGCGGCGAAGCGGAGCGCTCCGACCGGGGGCTGGGCGTAGGGGATGCCGCGGAACATCGCGTGCCCCTGCCGCCGGCGCCCCTGCACCACGCCTTCCGTGGTCCGTACCTTCGGCTGTTCGGACATGACGATTCCTTCCCTTGAGTGGACCCCAGGATTATGGGTCAGGTGTATTATGTCAATCGTATTGGAACAGTACCGGGTACGAGGGAGAGGCCTGGCGATGCCGAAACAGGTGGATCACCGCGAACGCCGCGAAGCGATCGCCCGCGCACTGTGGCGGGTGGTGGAGCAGCGCGGCGTCACACAGCTGACGATGCGCGTGGTGGCGCAGGAGGCGGGCATGTCACTCGGGCAGCTGCAGCACTACTTCGCCTCCCGGACCGCCATGCTCTCCTTCGCCATGGACTTCGCGTCCGAGCAGACCTCGCTGCGCGTACACCAGGGGCTCGAAAAGCTCGGTGACCGTCCGCACCCCCGTGACGTGCTGCGACTGACGCTCGCCGAAATGCTCCCCCTGCATGCCGACGCCCGCGCGACCAGCCGGATGAGCGCCGCCTACGTCCTGGAGGCGCTGCACGACGAGGCCGTGCACGAGCAGGCGCGCCGCGGCCTCGTCCAAGGGCGGGCCCTCGTCGAGCAGCTGGTCCGCCAGGCGATCGCCGACGGGCACATCGACTCCGGCCGCGACCCGGCGACCGAGACCAACCTGCTCCTCGCCCTCACCGGCTTCACCTCCCTGATCGAACTCGACGTGATCGAGCCCCAGGACGCGCTCACCGCGATCGACGTGCATCTGGACCGGCTGTTCAGGAGTACGTGACCTGCCCCCGGACACGGGGGCGGGGGGACAAGATCAGCTCTAGTCCGGCCGCTCCCCGGCCTGGTGCCAGCTGACCGGCCACCTCTACCTCGGCACCGCGCCCGGCAAAGCAGCCGGGCCCTGGTCAGCGCGGGCACGTTCGGCTTCTCGATCGGCACCAGGCCCACGTTGCACGCCTCGGCCACGATCAGCGCGGCCAGACTGACCCCGAAGTCCTCCATCGACGGATCGGCACCGGAGATGTGAGTGAAGTCGGCCGGCAGACCGGTGCGGTCAAAGACCTCCAGCAGCAGCTCGGGAAAGTCCAGCCGGGGCAGCATGTCATCCAGCAGGGAACGCAGCTCCTTCATCAGCGACGGCTCCTCGGCCGCGCCGAGCTTCTCCAACTGCAGCCGGCCGCCAACGAACTGCACCGCGGTGTTGGCCCCGAGCCCGTCCAGCACCCGGGCATAAGCGCCCTCCAGCGCGCCGGCGAGCTCGGCCAGATGCCCGGCCGGTTCGACTTCCAACTCCAGCGAGGTGAGGATACGCGGCCGCGCCTGCTGCCACGCATCCCCGTCCAGCAGCCGGGCCCGCGGATCGCTCCACCGCTCCGACCCCTCGGCGAACACATCGCGCCGGCGCAACGCGCCGTGCAGGTGCATGACCGCGCACAGCATGAACGCGGCCTTGTCGATCTGCCCCTCCGGAACATCGGGGTTGCGGTAGACCAGCGGCCGCCACGACCCGGTTATCAGCGCCTCGTGCTCGGCGACGTCGCCAGGGCCGTAGCGGCGACGCCCCTTGGCCATCGCCGCGGCATGCGCACCATCGCCAGCACCGGTGCGCCGGCCTCCACCGCGCGGAAGCGAATCACCTCCAGCAGCAACTCGATGAAGCCCTGCACTGTGCGGTAGCGCTTGACCAGCTCGACCCGCCACTGCGCGGCCGCGTCATCATCAGTGACGGGCACGAACGCCGCAACCGTCTCCACCGCCGAGGCCAGCTTCTCCCGCGGCACCACCTCCTCGATCGCCTTCCACACCTCCACCAGCGACACCAGCCGATCCTCGGTCGCCTCCGGCGCCGACATCAGCACCTCCACCGCCGAGGCCATCGTGCGCGCCGCCTTACGCAGCTTCGGGAACGTGCGCAGCTGCTCGGCCTTGCCCGCCCGCTCAGCCCGGGCCAGCAAATTCGAGGTGATCAGCAAATCCCGCCACCATCACCCGGCCCGAGGCCCGCGTCGGCGCGGTACGCAACCGCTCCAGCTCCGACACCCGCCGATCAGCAGGAACCCGCAGCAGATCGGCCAGCCGCGCCCGCAATTCTGGGCCCGCGCGCTCGGCCAGCGTGCGATACAACCGCGCGTGCTCGGCCCGGCGAACCTCGCTGATCAGCCGGGTCAGGGCCGTGATCCCCGTGGGCAGCAGAATGCCCTCGCGCAGCATGTGCACCACGGCGCGGTCGAATAGCGCTCGCGGTCCCTCGATCGTCGACCACACCCGGGCGGCCAGGTAGTCGCGGACTTCCTGCTCGCGTTTGGAGAACTCCGAAAGCTCCAGCAGGTCCCGGATGTCCCAGGCGTGTTCGTAGGCGGTCTTCGGCCGGGTCAGGTACTCGATCGCGCACGCCGGGTCGATGCCGAGCTGCTCGGCGACGAACGCCAGCACCACCCCCGGCACATCCAGGGATCTTCGGCCAGGAAGGTGCCGAGCATTCGCACGGTGCCCCACTGCACCGCCCAACCCAGTTTGGTCGCCGGGCGGCGCTTACCCACCAGCGCCTCCAGCGCCCTGGCATCCAGCCGGAAGAACTGCTCGAGTTCGGCTACCGACACCTCGGGCCGGAACCGGCGATAGCGGGCTACTTGCTCATCTGAGAGGAAATCCACGGGCATGAGCAGGCACGCTAGAGCGCTCAACCAGGGCAAACAGCCCTCGTCACCGAATCGTCTTCAAGATCGTCTCTCTAGCGCCAAAATCCGGTCCGATCCTCCCCGAAGGCCCGACCTGCTGCCCGACCCGGGCCGCTCCATCAGCTCGATCGCGAAACTACTGGGCGTCTCCCCGGGCACTCTGTACAACCACATCCCGGACCTGCGCGAGCTGCGCGCCGGCGCCGTTCCCCGTCAGCTCGAAGCGCCGACGGAGCCGGCCAGCTCCAGCAAGATCAATCTCAGCGGCACTTTCCGTACCTCAACTACTCACACTCGTGGAAGGCCGTGGTCGTCTCAAGTGCGGCCCGCCCAGTCGTGACCTGGTTCACCGGCGCGGTCTCGTCGGCATAGCCGAAGGAGATGCCGACGAGCAGCTTTCCCGTGGTGACGCCGAGTTCGCCGCGAATGGTGTCGGCGTAGAAGCTCAGCAGCCCCTGAGGGCAGCTGTCCACGCCGTACGCGGTCATCGCCAGCAGCAGCGTCTGCATGTAGGCGCCGCCATCCGCGGCCAGCCGCGGCCCGCCGTCGCCGGTGACGAACAGGAACGCCACGTGCGGCGCCCCGTAGAAGCGCAGACTCTCGGCGTCGTAGGCCGCCCGCGCCGCGTGGTCGTCAAGACCGATGCCCAGCGCGCCGTAGAGCTCGGCGCCGAACTCCGCTCGCCGGGCCTGGTGCACTTGCGAGTACATGTCCTCCGAATACGGGAAGTCGACCGAGACGCGCCGCTCGGCGTGGGCCCTGGGCAGGGCGTCCGCCAGCCGGTCACGCACCGCGCCGCTGGCCACCTCCACCTGCCACGGCTGGGCGTTGGAATTGGACGGCGCGGCGCCGGCCAGGGAGAAGATCGCGCGCACCGTCTCCTCGGGTACGGCTTGCGGCCGGAACGCGCGCGTCGCACGACGTCCACGGATCAGCCTTTCGGCCTGGCTGCTCAGCTCGAAGGTCTCCGCCCGGTTCATGGAAACGCTCCTCAACAACGACTTAGGTAAACGGAAGCGTTTACCTCCTGCTGCGAAGCTACCACCACGCACGAAGTGAAGTAAACGCAGGCGTACACTTGGTCCATGCTGACGGCCACAACACCGCAACGGCAGGGGCGCGGCGGACGTGAGCGCATCCTGGCCGCCGCCGCCCGTTTGTTCGCGAACCAGGGGATCGGCGCGACCGGCATGGAGCAGATCGCGGACGAGGCTCCAGTGTCCAAACGCACGCTCTACGCGCACTTCCGGACCAAGAACGACCTGGCGATCGCCCACCTGCAAGACCTCATCTCATCGGGCAACACCCTGGAGAGCGTGCTGACCCGCGAGGACCTCTCCCCGCGGGAGCGGATCCTGCAGCTGTTCGACCTGCCCGTGGCGGACGCGGCCCCAGTGCGCGGGTGCCCGTTCATCGATGCCGCGGCGGAGTTCCCCGACCCCGGGAGCGTGGTCCACTCCTACGCTCGCGAGCAGAAACTGCGGATGGTGCAGCTGGTCACCGCGCTGCTGACGGAGCTTGGCTGCCGCGACCCCGCCGTACTCGCCGAGCAGCTGGTCACGCTCGCGGACGGGGCGGCCAGCCGCGCCATGGTGCTGGGCGAGGCCGGCTACGGCCGGCACGCACGGGCCGCCGCGGAGATCCTCCTCGCACACAGCCTGGCGGAACGGGCTGACGGGGGCGGGGAGGCTCGATGATGTGCGCGTCGTGAACGAGCCGCCTCACCCATGAGGCCAGCGCCGGCGCAAGTGTGACGACGCTGGCCATGAGCCCGGCAGGCGGGCGCGGAGCCGGCCGAGGACGGACGGCCCGCCGGCGAAGCACCAGAGCGCGATCACCGGGTCGCAGATGGCGCAGCCGAAGGAGGAGTGCTCGGCGAAGGGCAGGATCGGGGCATCCTTGAGGTCGTGGATGACGTCCCACACGGCTGTAACCTGCTGCTGAGCATCGAGGGAAGCGGCACCATCGACTGGAACACCGGCCCGGACAGCCAGTTCGACTTCGCGATCAACACCGACCCGCTCAACGGCACCATCACCGTGTCCGCCACCATCACCTCGGGCCCGCTGACCGGTGACAGCGGCATCGCTGTTCCCGTCCTCGCCCATCCGAACCTCGACTGTGCGCTCACCGGCCTGCGGGCCCTCACCTCCGAAGCAGCCGTAGTCACCTTCGGATGACGCCCAGGTAGCGCGGTCGCCGGGGACCGGCGACCGCCCCATCCCAGACCATCGCTTACATCCCGCGACAGAGTCCCCTCTGAGCAGCCGTTCACTCCGCAGGAGAGCGCAACGATCGCACGGCAGACCTGCGCGCACTGGTCGCCTTCAACACATGTACGGCCCGGGACAGAGCTTCGCTGCCCGCACGCATTTACGGGACGGCTCCGCACTACTGGCGGCCGCTTCGCGCTCCCCCCAGCTCAGACGATCACGCCCTTCCGGCGATCGTCCCGAAACCCGTTGTCTGTGCACGGTGGGTCAATCTTGTTCGTACTCGTGTGTGCGCGACGGCGACCCCCGACCCTCTTCGGGAGTGTCCGTTTGAGGACCCCTCAACGAGACACGCGGCGCCGCCGATCGGCGGGGACGCGACCTGCGGGAACGCTGTCTCAGATAGGTAGTCCGTGAAACTGTCCGGTGACGGGGGGCTAAACGGTACAAGCGGCCGGTGGGAGAACTGACCGCCTGGGAAGCGCCCGAAACCCTGGCCCTCCTGGCCTGAGACTGAGGGATCTGGGTCCCTCATCATCCGGCTAATGTTGCTCCGCATGACGCACACCGAGATCGAGATCACCGCGGAGTTGGTGCGGGATCTGCTGCGCGACCAGCACCCCGACCTGGCCGATTATTCGGTGAAGCTCGGCGCGCGGGGCTGGGACAACCAGCTCTGGCGGCTCGGCGACGACCTCGCCGTCCGGTTGCCCTGGGCGACGCAGGACGCGGACGCGCTGCT